>NZ_JBEOZU010000109.1:0-27264 GCF_040298185.1 Streptomyces sp. NPDC001634
CGAGATCCTGAAATCTCTCGCCGACTACCTCACCAAAATCAGTCCGCCAAACAGGTAGCAACTTACCCGTGTGATTTGCGGCGCACGACACTAGGAGCAGCCCACCCCGCCACCGCTCAGGGCAGGCCGCACGGCCAGCGCTTCCACCAGATCACCGTCGTTCATACCGAATCCGGCAAAGAGGGTGTCCGCCGGGGTTCAGTTGTCGAAGATTGACCAGGGGGATGAACAACAGCACGGCGGGCTTGGGGGCGGCAGAAAACCTATAGCGGCGCAAGAAGTGCACAATCCGGATGCCCTTGCCGAGCTTCGTCTTCGCTTGGAGGCCCTCCGTGCACAACGAGGTCTGACCGTTACGGACTTGGCGGGTGTGGCGCAGCTGGGGCGTACCACGGTCAGCCAGGCCCTCAGCGACAGCGGCCCTGTGCCCTCCATGCGCACTGTGAGCACGCTGGCCCGTGTTCTGAGGCTGGACGTCACTGAGGCGCTCGGCTTGCTGGCTACTGCGACCGGCAGGGGAAAAACGGCTGCAGCTGAGGGATCTCTCGGACGGCCCGTCGCGCAGTGGGATCCATACGACCTGCAAGTGCATCCCGCGGCCACTGACCCGCCGCACCACGTAGGCGGTGCGGGAAGGCCAAGCCGCCGATCGGTCCTTCCCGGCTACGTACGGCGGCCTCACGACGAAGAACTGGGTGCGCTCGTCGATGCTGCCTCAGCCGGATACAGTCAGTTGGCAGTAGTGGTCGGCTCGTCCTCTACCGGCAAAACACGCGCGTGCTGGGAAGCAGTTCAGCCGCTGGCAGCCACCGGATGGCAGCTGTGGCACCCGCTCGATCCCACACCAGCCGAAGCCGTTGCGGCCGGTCTCGACAAGGTCACCCCTCGCACGGTCGTGTGGCTCAACGAGGCCCAGCACTACCTGGGCGCCAGCGGAGGGACCGGAGAGCGGATCGCCGCGGCCCTACACAGCTTGCTCAGGGACTCCAGCCGATCTCCCGTTCTGGTCCTGGCCACCTTGTGGAAGAACTATGCGGACGCCTACACCACCATTCCTCGACCAGCGACGATGGCTGACCCGTACCCCCTGACGCGCTCCTTGATCGAGGGCCGGCAGATCACGCTGCCGGACGCCTTCTCTCCGGCCGAGATCGACCAGGCCCGCCGACTCGCGAGCGCGGGTGACCGCACGCTTGCGCACGCCCTGGAGCATATGAGGGACGGGCGTTTGACGCAGTTCCTGGCCGGCGCCCCGGCCCTGGTGAGCCGCTACGACAACGTCTCCCCTGCCGCGCGGGCCCTGCTGCACGCGGCGATGGACGCCCGCAGCCTGGGGGCGGGCCAGGACCTGACAGCCGACTTCCTCGAGCAGGCTGCCACCCACTATCTGATCAACGACGAGTACGACGACCTCGGCCTGGGGGCCGACTGGCTGGAGCAGGCACTCGCCGAAACCGCCCGGCCCGTCCACGGCAGCCTCGCCCCCCTGCGGCGCATCCGCCCCCGACCGCCGCGACCCGCTGTGGACGCACCCCGCTACCGCCTGGCCGACTACCTCGAACAACACGGGCGCATCACACGCCGCAGCACTCCGCCACCACCTGGGCTCTGGCAGGCCCTCCTCGACCACACCGCCCCCGAAGGCCGAAGCGACGTGGCGCAGGCGGCCCAGAGCCGTGGTCTGCTGCGTCTGGCCTTCCTGATGCACACCTCGTCCCCGCACCCCAACGCGCTTGGCGACGCGGCCACATTGCTACACAAAGCCGGCCGAACGGACGAGGCCTTTACCTGGCTGCGAGCCCATGCCGAGGCCGGCCATCCGCACGCCTGGCGTCACCTGGGCAGCCTCCAGCAACATGCGCGCAACACCGAAGAAGTCGTCGAGCACTATCCCCCTGCCGCCAACTCCACCCATGGCCTCACCGTCACGATCGGTAAGGGCACTCTGCGGCTGACTTCGGACGAAGAGGCACTGGCCTCCTACCGACGTGGCGCCGACTGCGGGGACCTCGACGCGCTGACAGCAGCGGTCCGCATGCTGGAGGAGGCAGAACGCGAGCAGGAAGCCTGCGACTGGTTGAGCAGCCGCGCCGATGCCCATTCGCTGCCTGTACTCGCCATCGTCGCGCGACTGCTGCGCTCGCTGGGCCGCCGCGATGAGGCACTGGCCTGCTACCTGCAGGCTGTCCAGGCGGGAGACACCCACTCTCTGATGGCCGTCGCCAACCTGAAGCGCACGGCCGGCGAGGTCGATGAGGCACTTTGCTGGTATCGGCGCGCCGTCAACGCCGGTCACCCAGCCGCGGCGGTACAGACAGCAGAGACCCTTTGGGAGGCAGGCCGCACCGAGCAGGCACTGGACTGGTTCACCCGGGCAGCCGATGACGACCGGACATGGCTGACCAGCCGTGCGGCCGCAGCGCTGCACGAAGCACGCGGGCTGGACCAGGCGTTGGCGTGGTTGGATCGGCGAGCCGCTTCAGGCTCATCCCATGCTCTGGAGGCAGCGGGTGACCTGCTGGCGCGTGTCGGCCGCACGCAGGACGCTCTGGTCTGGTATCGGCGGGCCTGCGCTGCAGGCGAACCTTACATACTGGGCAAGGGCCTCGCGCTGTTGCGTGAGGCGGGCCACAGCGAGGCGCGTCTGCGCTGGCACCAGGACCTTGCCGACGCGGGCGATACCTATGCCCTCAGGGAGGCGCTTCGCCTGCTGCGTGAAACGAGCGGCGCGGATGCGGCGTTCACGTGGCTGCGCAGCCGCGCCGACTTCCACACACCGAAGGTCATGATGATGACGGCCGATCTGCTGGAGAAGGCCGAACGTACGGATGAGGCGCTGTCTTGGTACAAACGTGCCGGTGACGCGGGCGAGCCGTACGCGGCGACGGCCGCAGCGCACTGCTTACGTGCGGCGGGCCGGAACGCCGAAGCACTCGCCTGGTTGGCCACCCACGACAGGCCGAGGCTGCATGACGGATACGATCACGCGCTGGGGCTAACGGCGGAACTCCTGCAGGAATCGCGCGGTGTCGATGCAGCCGTGACATGGGTACAGAATCGGGCAGAGATCGGGTCGCCCCGCGTCTTTCGAACGGCAGGCGACCTCCTGCGAACGGCGGGCCGCCTCAAAGAGGCCCTGGACTGCTACCAAAAGGCCCTCCACGCCCAAGACGGCCTGGCACCCACGATGGCCGCCCGCACGCTCAAAGAGCTCAAAGGCGTTGAGGAAGCCACCTTGCTGCGACGCTACGGGTGGGAGCCGGACGGCACCGTGGCCAAACCATGGACCGCAATGGCCCTCGCACCTCCCGCCCACGCCGCAACATGACGATCCGCCGCACGTGAGAACACGCAGCACTCGGTCCGGACAGGCCCAGACCGGCGCCACCGGCACCCGGCAAGGCGGCCTGCGCGCGGAGCCTGCCGAGCCGCCAACCCTCACGCGAACGGACGGAGCCGCCCCCACCTCCGAGAAGGAAAAGGCAGGTGCCGCGCCCCGCCGCCTCTTCCGCCGGCTGGACGCAGCCGACGGGAGCCTCCACGTCGTTACCAAGTGGAGCCAACTTGCGCAGTAACGTCAGCGGACGAAGGGCTGGGACAGCCCGAAGGCCTGCGGTCTGCCCGGGCAGACGTGCGGTTGGCCTCAAGGGTGCGATGCCTGGCTTTGTCCACGAGAGCCGACAGCATCTGGACGCGAGATTGGGCAGCACCCGAAGCAGTGCAGAAATCGGACAGTTCATGGCTTCCGGCAGCGCGGGCCCCTACCGAGTTGGCAGAGGCCCGCGGCATAAACAGCAGAGGAGCGCCGGGACCTGCCCTCGACGAGCAGCATCCTGGCCAACATGGCTTACCGTCTGCTGATGGCCTGGGGGCCCGGCCTCACTTCAGGTGCCGGGTGAAGAACTGGGCGGCGGCGTCCCCCGCGAACTGCGGGACGCCGGTGTGCCCGCCCATATGGGCGTGCAGGGACTTCTCCTTGGAGCCGAAGGCGTCGAACAGGTCCAGGGCCGCCTGCCGGTCGTTCCCTTCGTCGTCCCACTGCAGCAGGACGTGCAGCGGAATGGTGACCTGGCGGGCCTCCTCGAACATGGCGCGAGGCACGAAACTCCCGGCGAAGAAACCGGCGGCCACGATGCGCGGCTCGACCACCGCAAGGCGAACGCCGATGGAGATCACTCCCCCCGAGTACCCGACCGGGCCGCCGATCTCTGGCAACGACAGGAGGGCGTCAAGGGCAGCCTGCCATTCCGGGACCGCCTTGTCGACGAGCGGGAGGATGAGGGCGTCGATGATCTCGTCGCTGACCGGCTCGCCGGCTTCCATAGCCCGGCGCAGGTCGCTGCGGGCCTGCTCGGCGGCGGCCCAACGGGGCCGGTCACCGCTCCCGGGGAGCTCGATGGTGGCCGCGGCGAAGCCATCCGCCGCGGCGTGCCGGGCCCGCGCCACCAGCCGGGGGTACATCTTGTGCAGTCCGAGCGGGGCCTGGCCGAGCAGGATCAGCGGCGCCGGTGCGGATGCGGATCCGGGCGTCCACAGGATGCCGGGGATCTCGCCGAGGGTGAATGCGCGTTCGAGGACGCCGTCGTCGAGGCGCTGTTCGGAAGTGAAGTGAAGGGCCATGATCGTGCCTTTCGGGAGTGCTGTTGAACGGCGCTCCCGGACGACCTATCGCCCGACCGTGAACCCGGAGGAGAGCACCCATGTCGATACGTTCACGGGTACCACCTCCTCGTTCTCTCGCACGGCCTCCGCAAAAGTAGCAGGGGCCGTCGTGGTCCGCCAAACGGATTCTTGCGCGGGTTCCGTGGCCGGATGCCAAGGAGTCGGAACACTACGCAGAGCTGCTTGGGGCCTCATCGCGGCTTCCCGAGGCGGGGCCCTGCGACGGCGGGGCGCGCTGGGGGCGCTGCCGTTTCTTGGTTCCGGCACAGATCTTGGGGAGCGGCCGCGGAGGGTTACTGAAGCAGGATCATCTTGCGGAGTAGTTCGAATCCGGCGCGTCCGTAGAGCTGCCTCTTGATCTTCTTAAAAGTTACGTGGAGTCTGCCGGGGGTGATCACGTCTCCCCGGTGCAACCACGGACTTGGGAGATGGCTTGAGCGGCACGACGGTGCTCACCGAGAAGTGGCCGGTGCTGGGCCGGCACGAGCTGGCGGTGGTCTGGCTGACAGTCTGGACGGATCTCGGACGTGCACCGCGCACGATCGATGCCTACGGGCGGGGCCTGGCCGAGTACCTGCTGGTGTGCGAGCGGGAGGATGTGGACCCGGTCGCCGCGAACCGCGCCCATGTCGCAGTCTACGTACGGGAGTTGAGCTCGCGGCCGAATCGCCGGGGTGCGAACGTGATCTCGATCGGCTCGGGTGCGGGGCTGGCGAACGCGACGAACCAGCAGCGGCTGGGTGCCGGTGCGTCTGTTCTACGACTTCCTCCTGGAGGAGGGGCTGCGGGAATCCAATCCGGTCGGCCGGGGGCGCTACAACCCCACCAACGGACCACGCCGAATCTTCAACGGGCTACTCGGGCAAGGACGTCGCCGTCCAGGAGCGCGCCGACGTTCCCGGAAACCCGGTGCGGCCCGATCTCGCCCGTGCGTACTACCGCCATGACAGACCGCAGGACCATGCGGCCTTCAAGTACGGCCGGACGGCTCCGGTCAGCCGGCTGGTCTCCGACCGCGCCGACCGGCGGTCCACCCGCCCCGTCCACAGCACCGAATACTCGTCCTCGCTTGACGGACCGCCTGCTGAATCACCCACCAGCCGAATGGCCAGGAGAGCACGCCCCAACCTCAATCGCTGACCGCGTCGTTAGATCGACTGCCAGACGCGCCCACGTCTCAGACCCGAGCTCACGCACTACGAACACGTCAGCTAGGCCGGCAACGCCGGTACGCTTGCCTTCCTGTTGGACCGCCACTACAAGCACGGCCATGCGCGCAGCACCCTATCGGGCCGGCGAACCATCTACTACAAGCTTCACCTATGCATGCGCTGCGGCAGCGTCCGCAGCCAGTGCCGCCACCGGGCGCTTGCGAATGTCGGAGTGGGCGCCAGAGAAAGGCTCTCCCTCCACGTTGTTGATGACGTCGGCGGCATTGACCCGGTAGAAGGTGCCGGGAGTGAACCTGTAGTTCATGCTGCCATTGGCCCGCATCGCCCGGTCATCTGATGGGTTCACTGCCTGGTACCCGTCGGCGCCCATGCCGCCCCATCGCCCCGCGGTCTCAGCCTCTGTGTCTTGCCGGGCCATGAAGGAAGCCTTCGGGTACCACACACCGACCGCCCAGTCGAAGACGCTGAATGTGGCCACCAGGGGGCCGTGTACCCGATCCGCGAAGGCGTTCAGGGTGCCCGCCTTGCCGAAGGGGTTGTCCTGCGCGTCCGCGAACGACCAGTGAGAGAAAGCACCCTGCAGGAGCAGCAGTGACGCGACCGGACTGTTCGCCGGCGCGCTGATGCCGGACAAGGCGAAGGAAACCAGCCGGGCGCCGAAGCTGTGGCCTATCAGGTGCACCCGCACGGACGACGACCGGCCGTGCAGCGTCTCAAGCAGCGGTCCCAGTCCGCCGCGGCCGATGTCACCTGCGCGAGCCTTCATGACCGTATAGGAGAGCACGCGCATGGCGTCCTTCGCACCGTTGATGGCACGGTGGAACCAGTCGCCGACGCCTTGCGTCGCGGAGCCCGGCGGAGCACTGCCGAAGGCCTCGGCAGCCGCAAGGTATCCCGTCTTCGGGTCGGCGGTCAGCAGTAGCGCAGTCTCGCCCGAGTCCTCGAACTCACCATCCGGCGCCGACGGCACCAGCGACTTCAGCAGCTCGTGGATCTCTCGCAGCCGCTCCTCCTTCTGCGCATCCGACTCATCCGAGCCGACCACTTCTTCCCCCTGGTCGATAAGCAGGCCGATCTCCATGACCTTCTGTTGCTGGGCCGGGTCGGCGAACCCCGACTGGAGGGACTCGGCGATCTCCGTCCCGGAAAGCGCTGCTGTCCCGGCGTTGAGATCCACCACAGCGCCGCCGTCGGCCTGTGTCGCGCCAGCCGCAGGTGGCGGGGTCGCCTGTGTGGGCGGGAACCACAGAGAAGGCCAGTAAATGCCGACGAACCCCACCCTGCCGATGCCCGCCGCGCCGTCCGCAGCATCCCGGATCATCGGAAACATCTCGTCGTACAGCCCACGAGCCTTGTCCAGAGACGTGCCCCACCCGTGGCTGAACATGAAGAGGTCGTCCACGCCTTCGGCGATCACCTGGTCGAGGAAATCTCCCTCGGCCAGCGCCGTCAGCCGGCCCTGCTCGTCGAATGCGAGGTCCCACACCGGCTCGTTGGTCGTCAGTCGCCTCATGGCCGTCAGCCCCTTCGTCAGACGTTCGCGAGCATGCGCATCAGGTCAACCAGGCCCGCCCCTTGCGCGTACCGTTCCCGGCCGAGGTCCGTAGCGCTGTCGGTGAGCAGGCGCTTGACCTGCCGCGGTCGGCCGATGAACTCCGGGCGAGCGGAGAGAAAGGCCGCGATGGCGCCGGAGACGTGCGGCGCCGCCATCGATGTGCCGGACTGCTCGGCGTACGTCAGCGAGCCGGCCGGGAGAGGGTCACCGGCGGCTGGGTTCAGTCCGGCCGTGGCCCGGATCGTGCCGCTGGCGGCCGAGGCGATCCACTCGCCGGGCGCCACGACGTCCGGTTTCATTCGCCCATCGAGCGTTGGCCCCTTGCCCGAGGTCCAGGTGACGCCGAAGGCGTGCGGCGCGTCCCGGTGCGTGGATCCGACCGCGATGCAGTCCTCGGCATGTGCTGGTTCGGTGATGGAGCCCATCACGGCGGAGGTGTTGGCCGAGTCTCCGGCGGCGGTGCGGGCACCGAAATTGCCGGCGGAGACGACCACGACCACGCCGGAGGCGACCAGCTGGTTCACGGCCTGACAGAGCGGTGACTGTCCTGCGGCGTACTGATCGGGTCTCCATTCGGAACCGAGGCTCATGTTGACTCCGTGAACGCGTAGAACTCCCGGATCCACATTGACCTCGGTGCGCAAGTACGTCAGGGCACGGATGACCGCGCTGGACGAGGTGACCCACGTGCCCTGACGGCTGAGCCGCATGACCTTGATGCTCACCAGCTCGCACGCGGGCGCCATTCCGGACAGCTTGTCCGCATGGGCCCGCTGGACGTACCCACCGTTCCCGGGGTCCTTTGACTCCGCCACACGCGGCGTCATGCCGTCCGGCGTGCAGCCCGAGATGATGCCGGCGACGTGTGTGCCGTGCCCGCTGTCGTCCACCAGGGGGTGGGCGGCAGTCTGAGCCGGGTCGTCGGGGTTCACGAGGAAGCTGAAGTCGCGGTGCAATTGGCTGGTCAGCCCCTGCGGCAGATCCTCCCCTCGGCCGGCGAAAGCGAGTTCCAGCTGGGAGAAGTGCGGGTGGCAGGCATCGATCCCGCTGTCGATGACCGCCCAGACAATTCCGTGGCCGCACGCGTCGTAGGAGCGCCAGGCGGCATTGGCCTTCACGGTGGCCGCGGAACGGTCAATCTGCGGATGGAGCGGGTAGTCCGGCCACACCCGGAAGATGGCCGACGGCCGGTGGAAGCGCGCGGCGAGATGGCGGTCTGTCTCCACCATGTCACGCAGGACAGCGCGGGAGAGCACGCACTGGTACAGCTTCGGCGCGATGAGCGCGAGACCGCGCGGAACAGGGGGTTGGACGGGGCTCACCGATGTGACTTCCTCGGGCCACCACCCGCCCGCCAACGTCGCGTAATTGTCCCAGAGATCGTAGAATGCCTCGCGGACCGCCAGCAGGCCGCCGGGATAGAGCACGTTCAGCTCGATCAACATCGGAACCCGCTGCTGGGGGTCGACCGGGGTGGATCCCTTGTCGGCGGTGCCGTCCGGCGGCAGATTGAGGTCGCCCACGATAGGGGACCGGAACGGCCCCTCAGGCTCATGCATCGTGAGCGGCCCCTCTCTCCTGAAGCCAGAAGCGGGCGGCCCGGACCTGGCGCTTTGTCGTCGCCAGCAACCGAGGGACAAACCTTGGACCGGTGACCTGCCCCTGGCAGACGGTGAAGTCGGTGGTCTGCCCGCCAGAAGAATGCGGCGTAGATCAATCATGGAATTATGACTGATCTACACGGAAAACACCATATCTACGGAGAGTGTCGGCCAGAGCCGTGGACATCGCAAGTTTTCTGGAGTGGCTGCTGTTCACAAGTTGCATCGTCAGTTGTTCACGAGCTCAACAACGCAGACTAAAGCACGGCATGTGCAGCTGCGTTGGCGGCGCCTCGGAAGGACAATATGTCGCGGTGGCAAGCAGGTAGCCGAAAACCTCATCTACACAGGAGGCATTGTGTCGGAGCACGAGAGCGCCACGCCGCCCCCAGATGAACCAGAAGAATCGGGCACGACAGAGGAGCCCCCCGCCACGGCGGAAAGGGTCACTGAATTGGTCCAAGCGCTGCCCGATGAGGCAAAGCCCGACCTGGCCGCTGCCCTCGTTCAAGGAATCAGCACACGAGAGCAGCAACAAGCGGCCTTTGGCAGTGTAGTTGACGCCTTGCCCGATGAGGGGAAGCCAGACCTAGCCGCTGTCCTCATCAACGGCATGAACACAGACGAGCAGAAACAGGCCGCTGCTGGGCGTGCAGTTGATGCCCTGAAACCGGAGCAGCGGCAGCAACTGGCCCGTACCGTACTGGGCCAGCCCGATGCGAGGACAACGCAGGTCCTCTGGTACATCGTGGTCTCAACATTGGCTGCCGCGGTCTTCGCCTTCGGAGTGTTGGCATTCGTGCTCATCTACCAGAAGAAGTCAGCAGAAGCCCCACTCGCTCTCGCCACTACCGCGCTCGGAGGCGTGGTTGGCCTCGTTGCCACCAGCCCCGGGAGCAATCGCTCAAACTGAACTGCAGCAGCGCACGACGGCGCTCTTCACGAGGTGCTGGGCTCAGAAACGGCCACAGCCTTGTTAACCCGGAACGCAAGCAGCCGGCGGGGGCGGACCCGGCGGGCAGGCACCGACCACAGGTTGCCGCCGAAGGCGACCAGGCCCCAGGCAGACCTTGCCGACCGGCCGCAGATGCCGCCCGGGGTTCGTAGCCGATCCACACCTCCGGTGCATCGTCCAGCAATCGGTATCCCCACTTGGAGTCCCAGATCACCGGCGGCAGGCCGCGTGCCGCCGCGACCTGACGCATGTGCGCGAGCCCGGTGTGGATCCGCGCGCGGGTGCGGTGGTGGCAATCAGCTGGGTGATGGTCGGCCGGCGGGGCGGGCCTTCTGCAGGGCGCTGAGGCCCGGCACAACGCCGTAGCCGCAACAGTACGCGGCGAAGACCGTGCTGACCGATGTCGGGCTGGTTGCGGTGAGGGTGCCCCGCGACCCCGCCGGCAGCTACGAGCCGCAGATCGTCAAGAAGCTGCGGCGCCGCCTGACCAGGTTCGCCCGCTTGGCCCCTTCCGGAAGGCGAGCCACCAAAGTCATCTTCTGTCCCGTGTCATACCAGGGCGCCCGTTCCGGCAGCGACGCTTGCGCGAAACGCATCCGCGTGACCGAACGCCGCTGCGGGCCCGCCCGACGGGCCCGCACTGCCCGGTGTCAAAGAGAATCCAGCGCCCCGGGCGGCAGCATGGTGGTGAATATGGGAGACGGGTCCAGTCCCAATTCTGTCCGCGCCAGCCGCCGGTAGGACTTGTAGTGGCGCACCGCCTCGACCAGGTTGTGCTCCGCCAGGTGGACGGCGACCACCGCCCGGTGCACGCTCTCCCGTAGGGGTTCGATGCTGACACCGGCCAGGGCCGCGTCCAGCGCGAGCGCGTACTGTCCGCGCCGCGCCAGCCGCAGGCTCAGCGCCTCCAGGGCGTGGAGCAGCAGCTGCCGCAGGCGCTCGCAGGAGCAGGCAACCGCCCGCGACCAGCCCGAGTACGAGATCAGCGACTCGCACCAGCCTCGATGACCTGCGAGTTCGAAGTTGGAGGAGGCTCAGTGAGCGACTTCAATGACCTCGCTCACTGGTTGTCGTACTCGTCATGGCGGCGCCACCAGAAGCCGTTCTCGTTGCGGCCGAGGGGGGCGCGGTCGAGCCACTGGTACATGCCCCACAGGCCGTCCAGGCCGCGGGAGTACGACGAGTAGGTGTGGTAGACGGCGTCGTCCTGCAGGGCGAACGCGCTCATGCCGGGGCCTTCTCGCCGGTACGTCTGCCAGTCCGTATCTACGATCGACTGGGTGAAGGCGTCGCGGGAACCCTTCTCGTCGGCCGTCGCCGGCCGCAGGTCCTGCTCACCGAAGTTATACGCGACGGCTCCCGCTTCCCACTCCTGCCCGGTGTGTGCCACCCCGAAGTCGAAGTTGAAGTCGCTGCCGTAGGACGACGCCCATGGGAAGCTCCAGCCCATCCGCTGCCGGTACGCGTGGAGCTTGGCGAGCGGGGCCCGTGACACAACCCAGAACGCGACGTCGTGGTGGGCGAGATGGACCACGGAGCCGTCGAAGCCGTCGGCGATCGCCGAGCAGGACGGGCATCCGGCGGTGTAGTCGGGCCCGAACATGAAATGGTAGATGAGCAGCTGCGAGCGTCCCTGGAACAGGTCGGCGAGTGAGACCGTGCCCTCGTCGGTCTCGAAGCGGTAGTCCTTGTCCACCCGGACCCAGGGCAGCTCCTGCCGTTGCCGGGCCAGTTCGTCACCGCGCCGGGTCAGCTCCTTCTCCGCCTTGAGCAGTTCCAGCCGCGCGGCCAGCCATTCCCCGCGTGTCCCCGTCTTATGAGTCGTCATCGCCTGTCTCCTTATCTTGTTTCCTGTTTCTTGTTTCTTTTCGATGTATTTCTCTTGCTTTCCTGCCGTCACATCGGTGGTAGTGCGAGCCCCGGAACCAGGAAGGGTGCGACGACGGTCACCAGTCCGAGCCCGATGATCGCCAAGGCCGCCGGTACGTCGATCGCGTTCTTCGCGGGCAGCAGCTTCTGGGCGCACATGAGTACGGCGACCACCGACATCCACAGCGGACTCATCACGTCCAGTGCCAGCAGCATCGCCATCAGCCCGATGCCGGAGCCGACGCAGTACAACCCGAACCTGAGTCCGCAATCGGCGTCCTCGTGGCAGCGTTGCCGGAAGTGCCGCTTGACCGGCGTGAGTTCATAGGCGCCCGCCGCGATCACCACCACGCCGGCGGCCGCCGACCCGTGTGGCCGGTCCAGCGCGTACGCCACCACGCCTGCGAGTACCCAGACGGCCAGGTAGGACCCGGTGAACGGCAGCGCACCACGCAACCCGCCTTTCCGGCGGACATGCCTGGCGAGGGCCGGGGCCGCGCCAGGCAGCATCATCGCCGCCATCATCGTCGTCCATGTCGCGGCGAAGAGCCCCGACGACCCGGGCCTGGTCGCGAGCCCCATGTCCATGCCGCGCATCAGCCAGAGCGAGACCGCCCAGCAGGCCGCGGCGAGCCCGAGTGCCACCCCCGCCGCGATCGCCGGCTCGGCCGGCCGCTGGGATTCGGCGTGCACCATCGGATCTCCTTCCGCGCCGGTCCCGGTCACGTGAATCCGCGCGCCTGGTCGTCGAGGTGGTCCTTCAGCGCGCCGAGCGGGCCGTCCCAGTCGCGCGCCAGCGCGGCCAGGAACTGTTGCGCCACCTGCATCGGCGCGGAGCACAGCCGGTACCGCACCCGGCGCCGCTCGCCCGGTTCGGCCGTCACCAGGCCGGCCTCGGCCAGCAGGGCCAGGTGTTTGGCGATCGCCTGGCGGGTGATCGGCAGCCGCGCGGCCAGGTCCGTGGCCGTGGCCGGCCCTCCCGAAGCCAGCGCGGCCAGGATGGCGCGCCGGCTCGGGTCGGCCAGGGCGGCGAAGACCTGTTCGGCGATCGCCTCGGTGTCAGGCCGCGGCATCGAGGTGGTCGACCAGTTCGCCCAGTTCGTGCGTCCAGCCCTTGGTGTGGTCGTCGTACTCCTTGCCGCGGACCTCGTCCGGGAGCTGGGCGAAGCCGGTCTCTACCACCGTCAGCCGGGTGCCGGAGGCGACCGGTTCGAGCGTGAACTCCACATAGGTGCGGCGCGGATCGTCCTCGGGCAGCCCCGGGACCTTCCAGGTGTAGCCGAACACCGTCGGCTCCTCCACCCGTTCCACCCGCATGTCGGCGGTGTGGCCGCCGTCCCATTTCATCCAGGCCGAGCCGCCCGGGCGCAGATCGATCCCCGCCTGCTGGCCGAACCAGGCGCTCAGTCCCTCGGCCGTGGTGAGCGCCGCCCACACCTTGGCCGGCGTGTGCGCGATCTCGATGGTCCGCTCGATGCGATCAGGGAATGCCATGACTACCTCCATAGGTATAGCAACCACCTGGTTGCGATGTTATGGCAACCAGATGGTTGCGTCAACCTGGACCGGCGTGCGCGGGCGGAGCCCTGCCGCGGTTGCCGGGCGGCTGTCGAGGGTGTGTGCTGCGGGGAACCCGCGACATGATCGGCTGGACACCGCGGAGCCATGCCCGCCGGCTGACCGGCACGCTGAGCCGCCTGGCCCGCCTCCCGACCGCACGGGGCGACGGCGGCTGACCGGACCCCCAGAGACCCTGCCCGAGGATCTGTACCTGCTTTTCCGGATCCTGGAAGACCCGGCCACGGCGAGGGCGAGGAAATCAGGATCCTGGAAGCATTCCTCTCGGAGGAGAAGGCTCACGAGGTGGCCTCAAACTGCCTGGAAGGTCCGCCGGAAGCAGACTGGGAGGTATCCCCGGTGGGCTTGGACGAGAGAATGTGGGGTGCCTGTATGCCCTTCGTCAAGGCTGAGTGATCATGTGGTGGCTGCTTCAGGGCTGCGTGGTTCGTAGAAGGTGCCGTCGCGGAGCATCGCGAAGAGCACGCTGATGCAGTGGCGGGCGAGGCGGAGGAGGGCCTGGGTGTGGGTCTTCCCCCGATCCCGGCACTAACTGGCGCATCATCACCAAGCTTCACCTGTCGGCCCGTTACGAGACCACGCTACTGCGAGCGCTGCTCGTGCTGACCAGCACCGAAGTCGCACACTCACAGACGATCTTGTGTGCAGGCAACCGCCCGCGACCAGCACGAGAACGAGATCACCGCCGAGCTCACGGTCCTCGTCGGCTTCGACCAGGACCTGGCGGCCGAGGCCACCCGCACCTCCAACCGGATACGCGGCCTGCTCACCCAGTTCCATCCCTCGTTGGAGCGCGTGCTCGGGCCGCGTCTGGACCATCAGGCCATCACCTGGCTGCTGGAACGCTACGGTTCCCCGGCCGCGCTGCGAAAGGCCGGTCGCCGCCGACTCGTTGAGGTGATTCGGCCAAAGGCCCTGCGCATGGCCCAGCGGCTGATCGACGAGGTCTTCGACGCGCTCGACGAGCAGACCGTGGTGATCCCGGGCACCGGCACGCTCGACATCGTGATCCCGTCCCTGGCCCGCTCGCTCGCCGCCGTTCACGAACAGCGTCGGGCCCTGGAGGCCCAGATCGAGGCCCTGCTGGAGGAGCACCCTCTTTCGAAGGTCCTGACCTCGATTCCGGGGGTCGCGGTCAGGACCGCAGCCACCCTGCTGGTCACCGTCGGCGACGGCACCAGCTTCCCCACCGCCGCCCACCTGGCCTCCTACGCCGGCCTCGCCCCGACAACGAAGTCTTCGGGGACCTCGATCCACGGTGAACACGCGCCCAGAGGCGGCAACCGGCAACTCAAACGCGCGATGTTCCTGTCCGCGTTCGCTGCCCTGCACGACCCCGCCTCCCGCACCTACTACGACAAATGCCGAGCCCGCGGGAAGACCCATACGCAGGCTCTTCTCCGCCTGGCCCGCCACCGCATCAGCGTGCTGTTCGCCATGCTCCGCGACGGCACCTTCTACGAACCCAGAACGCCACGCCCCGCTTCACGAAAGACATGGAGGCCCCCCCGCGCCGGACTTCCGGGCGAGCAGCACCGCGACCACCCGGGCGTGGTTGGCCATGGCGCGCAGGTGGTCGGTGATGGTCTTCGCCGGGTGCTTGGCGGACGGGCCGCACGAGGCGATCGGATTGGACGCGAGAGCGACGAGCCAGAGGAACCCGAAAAGGCGGGAACGATCTGGGCGAGCGCTGCGAGATGGGTCAACACGGCGGAGTCTTCCTCCCGTTGTCGTGATGTGAGTGCGCCGGGCGCCTCGACACGGCTCAAGAATCACGACATGGAAAACAAGATCGCAAACCGCGTTTTGGCAGGTAGTGGAGCCTTCTAAGGGGGGTGGGGGTGGCTAGGTTTGCCCTCATCCATTGGATGAGGGCAAACCTTGGGCCTGTTGCGAAAGTGGATCGTCTGTCAGACCTGTCTGGGATGCTCCGAGCATGGAGATGACAGTGCAGCTGACGATCGACTGCTCCGATCCGCAGAGAATGGTGACTTTCTGGGCCGAGGCCCTGGGCTACGTGCCTGAGCCTCCGCCGGGCGGGCACGCCACGTGGCGTGCTTACTGGGCGGCGGTGGGGGTGCCCGAGGCAGACTTGCCGGCCGGGGCCGGGGATATTCCGGAGTCGATCATCGATCCCGCGGGACGTGGACCGAGGGTGTGGTTCCAGCAGGTTCCGGAGCCGAAGGTCGCCAAGAACCGGTGGCACTTCGACTTGAAGGCCGGTGGGGGCCGTGACGTTCCACTGGACGTCCGCACACAGCGGGTCAAGGCTACGGTGGAACGGCTGGTCAAAGCTGGTGCCACCGTGCTGCGGATCAAGGATGAGCCGGACATGGGGCTCTACGCCGCCGCCATGCGGGACCCCGAGGGCAACGAATTCGACGTCGTCTGAGGGCCGTTGCGACGGTGCTGGTCACAGCCACTCGTTCACGGCTGCGACCAGCACCGTCGCCTCGTAGCGGACGGAGAGCTTGTCGTACCTCGTGGCCACTGCCCTGTGCCTTTTAAGTCGATTGATCCCGCACTCGACCGCATGGCGCTCGCGGTAATCCGACGCATCGAAATGCGGAGGCCGACCGCCACGGGAGCCGAGCTTCTGGCGGTTGCGCGCCCGGTCGGCCTTGTCCGGGATGGTGCAGCGGATCCCCCGGCGGCGCAGGTATGTCCGGTTCTTCCGGGAGGCGTACGCCTTGTCAGCCCGCACGCGATCGGGGCGAACGCATGGCCGGCCCGGCCCGATGCGGGGCACGCGGACCTTCTCCAGCACCGGTTCGAACTGCGGCGAGTCCCCGCGCTCCCCAGCGGTCACCACGATCGACATGGGCTTCTGGCCCTGCTCGACAGCCAGGTGCAGCTTGGTGGTGAACCCACCGCGCGAAGGCCCAAGCCCGTGATCACACAGGGCTCGTCAAAGACACCGCCCGGTGGTTCCTTCTGCAGGTCACCCCGCATGCGAGCCCCGGCCGCATGCCGATGGGCACGGCACACCGTGGAGTCGACGCCCAGGTCCCATACGATCGCACCCTCCGCGTCGGCCTGGGACTGGAGCCGGGCGAGGATCCGGTACCAGGTGCCGTCCCGCTGCCATCGGCGGAACAGGTCCGCGTGGATCCGGGAGCGGGTGGCCAGGAGTTCTTGGCTGTCGGCGTTCGCAGGATTATCAACGGGATCCTGTATCGACAGCGCACTGGGGTTCCCTGGCGGGATCTGCCTGTGCGTTTCGGTCCGTGGAAGACCGTCTACGAGCGGCACCGGCGGTGGTCGGCGGACGGCACGTGGGACAAGATCTTCGCGGCCGTGCTGGCCGACGCTGACGCCGAGGGCCGTATCGACTGGTCGATGGTGAGCGTGGACTCCACGTCCTGCCGGAGTCATCAGCATGCGGCGGGAGCGCGCAGGAGACCTCCGCGGGTGCCGGGAAAAGAAGCACGCCCCGGCACCACCGCCCAGACGAGGGACTCGGACGCTCCCGGGGCGGCCTGACCTGCAAGATCCACCTGGCCGGTGAAGGCGGACGCCGCCCGCTGGCGCTGCTGATCACGCCGGGCCAGTGGTGCGACGCCCCGCAACTCATCCCGGTCATGGAACGCATCCGTGTCCACCGCCCGGGTGGCGGGCATCCGCGCCACCGGCCCGACCACCTGGGCGACGATAAGGCGTATTCCTCCCGGCGCAACCGCCGCTCCCTGCGACGTCGCCAGATCAAGCACACCATTCCCGAGCCCCGAGATCAGCGGGCCCACCGCAAAGACGCGGCAGAAGGGGCGGACGGCCCGCCGGCTTCGACAAGACGATCTACAAACGCAGGAACGAAGTGGAGCGGACGATCAACGCGTTGAAGAACTTCCGGGCCGTGGCCACACGCTTCGATAAACGCGCCTACGTCTTCCACGGGACCGTCACCCTCGCCTCGATCCGGCTCTGGCTCGGCCCATGATCCGCCGGACAGGCCCTAGGCCTGCCCGGCGAGGGGATGCCTTCACGTCTCGGCGCGGCGGAACTTACGGTTTGTGGGTTACCCAGAGCAGTTCCGCCGGCCAGCGGTGTGCCCAGTCGGGTGGGTCGGTTTCGTTGTAGCCGTTGGGTGTTCCGAGTTCGGGCCGCGGCTCGATGAGGTCGTCGATGATGAGACCCGCGCCGCGCAGGACCTTGACCCAGTCGCCGTAGGTGAGCTGATAGCTGGTCGCGCCGTCGTCTTCGGCGATGGTGCTCAGCCCGAAGTAGTCCTGCTGCAGCGTCGTGGTCACGCGGCTGGCGGCTTCGTCGTAGCAAGCTTCGAACCATGGGCTGGCGACGTTGAACACCAGGCGCCCGCCTCGGCCCAAGACGCGTGCGGCCTGCGGGACGGCCAGGTGCGGGGGCGCCCAGCTGAGCCCACCGAAGTCGCAGAACACCAGGTCGAAGCTGTCGGCGGCGAAGGGGAGTTGTTCGGCGGCGCCTTGCACTAGCGGGTAGCGGGCCGCTCCCATCGCGCGGGCCGCTGCGGCGAGTTGGGCTTCGGACAGGTCGAGCCCGACCACGGTGGCGCCCTCGGCGGCGAGCGCCCTGGACCACTGGCCGGCGCCGCAGCCGAGTTCGAGGACGCGCTTGCCGGTGACGTCGCCCAGGGCGTGCAGGTGCGCGTCGGGGATGGAGTACATGCCCCACAGCCGGGGTGTGGCGCCGATTTGCGGGTCGTGCTCGTGCTGGTAGGCGCTGCTGATCTGGTTCCAGAGCCGCCGGTTGGCGGGGATGCTGTCCACGTGCCGACTCCAGCACTGCCTGCCGGGGGCGGTCAACACGATTAGGGCACTGGCCGGCCCTCGCCTCGGTCCGGCCCTGGCTCGGCCCATGATCCGCCGGACGAGCCCTAGGGGCAGGGGTCGGCACGGGGCCCGGAGAAGCTGCGGACGTGCGCGAGTGTTAACTTCCCTTCCCGTGATGGAGCACCAGGACGAGACCAGGGCGGCCTACGACGGGGTCGTCGAGCTGTATGCGTCGATGTTCGCTGATCGGTTGGAGACGCACCCGTTCTCGCGGAACATGATCGGCACCTTCGCCGAGCTGGTGCGGGGGACGGGGAACCCGCGGGCAGCCGACGTCGGGTGCGGGCCGGGGCATCTGACGGCCATGCTGCACGACCTGGGGCTGGACGCCTTCGGGCTCGACCTCTCCCCGGGCATGGTCGACCACGCCCGGCGGGCCCATCCGGCGCTGCGGTTCGACGAGGCGCGGATGGAGGACCTGCCGGTCGAGGACGGCGCGCTCGGCGGCGTGCTGGCCCACTACTCGATGATCCATACCCCGCCTGGGGAATTGCCCGCGCTGCTCGCCGAGCAGGTACGTGTCCTGGCACCAGGGGGCCTGCTCCTGGTCTCCTTCTTCGCGACCGACGGACCGGAGCCGGTCCGCTTCGACCACAAGGTGACGCCCGCCTACAGCTGGCCGGTGGACCGGTTCGCCGAGTTGCTGGCCGGGGCCGGGCTCGTCACATTCGCCCGGCTGCTCCACGATCCCGCCTCCGAGCGGGGCTTCCTCGACGCCCACTTGCTGGCCCGCCTCCCCTAGAGACAACCCGGCCAGGGCGGAGGCGCTGTCCCACAGGGCGACAACGACGGGCGGATGACGATGGTGCCGAGCGTGCCATCACCCCAGACCGTGGTATTCATCATCATCCGGCCGTCCAGGGACGCCACGGTGAACTCCGGAACGAAACGATCAGTGAAGAGGGTCGCGAAGCCACTCCGCAGCAGGTCCACCTCACTCCCCACCAGATCCCACGTGTCGAGTAGTTGGACCCGGAACCACACCTCGTATGGCTCATCATCTGAATCCTTCCCGAGGGCGCACGGCCGACTGCGAGTAGAAACTCGCCCTTCTCGTCAAAGAGCCCGTACTCCGTGGCCATTCGGGCCAGCCCGCGTTGACCTTGTCGGCGAAGCCCGAAGCACCCAGGTCGGCGACCTCGTCCGGATGCGGTCCCCGCTTCCAGAGCCCGTCGCCAGGCCTCATCAGGGCGTACGTCCAGTCCTGCCGGCACCTGCCCTACGCCAGCAGCAGGAGCTCACAGTGGCTCTTCCCCGGCCGCCAGCCCGGACAGCCGATGAACCCGGTCAGCCTCCAGGCCCACCTGCGGAAGATCGGCGTCCCGCCGCAGCGCGGCAGGACCTCCGCCATTCGCCAACTCGTCCTCCAGGCCCCGGCCCCCGTCATCGCAAAGGCGCTCGGCTACCACGACAAGACAGCCACCCGCCTGGTCACCGAAGCCGGAGGAACCTGGAGCCGATACGCCCCCGGCGACCACCAGCGGTGAAGCGCGGCACTCACGCTGGGTCCGCTGAGCCTCGTTTGTCCTCAACGTGGATCGAGATCGACCTCGGGGCCGACCGGGCCATCGGTTCCGTCACCCTCCACCCGCGCACCGACACCGGTGGAGCCGGAGGCGGTACGGCCGGCTTCCCGGTCGACTTCACGATCCAGACCCGCGCCGACGGGGCCACGTCCTACACGGGGTGCCGGTAAGAACGCTGTCACCAGCCGCAAACGACGGGTGTCACGTGTGGCGACGTGCGGCGGGGTCGCGTTCCGCGACGTGACGGGCGACCGCGTCGACGCCGGGGCGGGCGTATCGCTCCAGGGAGCGGACCGAGGCGTGCCGGGAGCGGGCCAACAGCATCGGGGTGGAGGTGCCGTCCTCGGCATCGTGTGTCAGGGCGCTGTGCCGTAGCCGGTGGAGTGTCCAGCCGTCCAGGTCCTCGATGTCCTCGGGTGAGGCGAGGGGGTTGGCCAGCAGCCGGGTGTTCTCCTCGAAGATCTCCTCAGCGCGGCGGTAGGAGAGCCGGGCCCGGCCTGTCTCGGGGCACACGTCGAGCGTGGGTGTTCCGGCCGGGGCTTTGCGGTCGGTGAGGAACAGCGGGCCGCGGGTGCGGCGGGCGATGAGCCGAGGCAGGAGCTGGGCGGTGCCGGAGTGCCAGTGAATCCACTCGGTCGCCCCGCCCTTGGCGGTGATCTTCCCGCGTTTGTCCTGCGGGTACAGGTCCTCGACGTTCAGGCACAGCACCTCGTCGGCCCGTGCGGCGGACTCGTAGAGCATCTTCCACTGCGTTTTCTCCCGCAGGGCGACGTCCAGGCGCCACAGGGCGGCGATCTGGTTCTCGGCCAGGGCCTTGGTGCGGTCGGGCGGTGCCGGCCGCCGTTCGATGCCGATCGTGGGGTCGCGGTCGATCCAGCCCTGGCGTTGCCACCAGCCGATTGCCTTGCGTGCGATTGACAGTTCCCGGTTGACGGTGTCGGCGTCCATCTCGTCCGCTCGTGCCGCCGCCAGTTCGGCCAGGGCCTCGGGCAGCGCTGGGTCGTCGATGGCGGCGAGGGGGAAGACGGGCGGCTTGGCGCCCCGGCGGGCGGGTCCGGTCGGTGCCGGTTCGCCGGCGAGCATCCACCCCCATGTCGTGAGCGAGATCCGGTAGATCCGTGCGGAGGACTTGGCGATCCCCGCGCCGATGAGGTAGCGCTCGACCGCCGCGGTGTACGACGAGGGCGGGGCGGACAGGGGCACTACCCGGGCGCGCGGCAGCCGGAGCGCGCCCCCGCTCCCGAGTTCGGTCACTGGTTCGATCGTCATGCTCGCCCCGCCCTTCCGGTGCTGCCGCAGTAAATGCGTACACCTCGCCTGCGACGGCCGGAGAGTCCGCCGCAGGTCGCGAAGATCACGATAGGGGCCCTGCCGCAGTAAATCCGGCATTTACCGCGACTGCATGTCGCCACCCCGTACCGGGCGCTGGCCGAAGCCGAGGAAACCAGGGCGATTTCCCGGCCGACCTCCCCAGTCGCCGAACCGCCCGGCCGGAGAAGATAGCGCGGTGAGTACTGCGCTGGCGGAGGCCCTGTCCGCCGTTCTTCTTGTGGTCGTGCTGGCATGCGCGGTCATCCGCCCGTTCGGCTGGCCGGAGGCCGTCGTCGCCGTCCCGGCCGCCGGTGTCGTCATCGCCACCGGGGCGATCTCGTCGGCCCACGCGGCGGACGAGGCCGCGCGGCTGGGGCCGGTGATCGGGTTCCTGGCGGCCGTGCTGGTTCTGGCCCAGCTGTGCGACGACGAGAGCCTGTTCCATGCGTGCGGAGCGTGGATGGCCCGCACCGCGGCGGGACGGCCCCGCCGCCTGCTGGTGCATGTGTTCGCCCTCGCCTCGGTGATCACTGCGGTGCTCAGCCTGGACGCCACCATTGTGCTGCTGACCCCGGTGGTGTTCGCCACCGCCGCCCGGCTCGGCGCCCGGTCCCGGCCGCACGTCTACGCCTGCACCCACCTGTCGAACACCGCCTCCCTGCTGCTGCCGGTCTCCAACTTGACCAACCTGCTGGCGTTCGCGGCCAGCGGGCTGAGCTTCACCCGGTTCGCCGCCCTGATGGCCCTGCCCTGGCTGGTGGCCATCGGCGTCGAGTACGTCGTGTTCCGCCGGTTCTTCGCCACCGATCTGGACGCCGGCGCCACGGCCCCGCCCACGGTCCAGCCGCGCGAGGTGCCGGTGTTCGCCCTGGCCACCGTGGCATGCACCCTGGCCGGGTTCGTGGTCACCTCCGCAGCCGGGATCAACCCCGCCTGGGCGGCGTTCGCGGGCGCCGGCGTCCTCGCGGTCCGTGCCCTGGCCCAGCACCGCACCACCCCTGTCGCCATCCTGCGCGCCAGTGCGGTGCCGTTCCTCGCTTTCGTCCTGGCCCTGGGCATCGTGGTGCGCGCCGTCGTCGACAACGGCCTCGACACCGCCCTCGGGCACCTGATCCCCGGCGGCACCGGCCTGCCTGCCCTGCTGGGCCTCGCGGCGCTGGCCGCCGTCCTGGCCAACGTGATCAACAACCTGCCTGCGGTGCTGGTGCTGCTGCCGCTGACCGCCCCGTCCGGGCCCGGAGCCGTTCTCGCGGTGCTGCTCGGGGTGAACATCGGGCCGAACCTCACCTACGCCGGCTCGCTGGCCACCCTGCTGTGGCGGCGCATCGTGCACGCCCACGACGCCGAGGTGGAGCTGAAGGAGTTCACCCGGCTCGGCCTGTACGCCATACCCGCGAGCCTGGGCGCCGCAGTGCTGGCACTGTGGGTCTCACTGACCGCGATCGGAGGAGGCTGACCCCATGGCCGTGGTGGTCTGGATCGTCGAGGGCACCTGGCCCGCCTGCGTGGACGCCGCCCGCACCCGCACCCCCGAGGGCACCGACATCGTCCTGCTCCACGTCACCCCAGCCGACGTCCCCGGCGCAGCGCACGGCGCGTTCGCCGGGTTGCTCGGCCGCGGCCACCCCGAACGCGACCCCGGCACACGGCTGGAGCACCTGGCCACCGCGTCCGCCGCCCAGCTCCTCGCCGACGCCGCGCAGCGCCTGGGCCGCCCGTGCACCCGGGAGGTGCGCACCGGCCGCGTCGAGCGGGAAGTCGTCGCCGCAGCCGAAGGCGCCGACCTCCTCATCCTCGCCCGCGACGGCGACCGCACCCACCTCGGCCCCCGCAGCCTCGGCCCCGCCAGCCGCTTCATCGTCGACCACGCCCCCTGCTCCGTCCTGTTGGTCTGGCCCGAGACCGCGCCAGGCATCGCCACGATCCCGCCCCCGCCACCACACCCGCCGCACCACCGGTAGCGTCACTCCGCCGCGCGAGTTGTCGGTCCCCGCAACACAAGGGCTGCCGTTGGTGGAGGTCACGGCTACTCCTTTCGTACGGACCGGCGTCACCGGAGAGTGTCCAGAAGGAGGCTGAAGTTCAGGCAGCCGCCACCGTCGCAGACCAGGATGTCGGGCTCGCTCTGAGCAGGTTCATGCGCTGTCCACGGCGGATCGGGCGGCCTCGCTGTCCGTGGTCCGGGGCCCCGGAACGGCCGCCGCGGCGAGGTTGAGGCGGGCGTCCATGTCGAGGTTCACGTCACCGTAGGGCCGGACGTGCGACCAGAACAGCGGGGTCAGACCGCGCCGGTCGGCAGGGGTGAGGGAGTCCGCCCACTCCGGCTCACCGAGGATGTCCTGAAGCATCAGGGTGTTCACGTAGACCAGGGCGGACTGGAGGATGCGCAGGCACAGGACGAACATCTCCTGTTCGTCGCGCCGGTTCGAGGCGATCTCTCCGCCCTTGCCGTAGGCGATCACGGAGTTGGCGCCGTTGGAGGACTCCATGACGTTCAGGCCCTCCTCGATCTCCCGCTGAAGATCCCGCAGCCGCAGATAGCGGGCCACGAAGATGGTCTTCTGCGCGCGGCCGACCTCCAGCATGGCCGCGTAGGTGGGGTGAGAGGCGTTGCGGGTGAAGCGGCGCAGAATCGCCTCGGTGGACGCGGTCCGGGTACGGATCGCGGTCGCATACTTGATCATCTGGTCGTACTGCTGGGCGATGAGCTCCCAGCGGATCGGGCGGGTCAGCGCCGCAACCAGCTGCGGGTAGGCGTCCGGGTCGCCGGCCGTCGGCCGGTACAGCTTCACCTTGTTGATCCGCTTGATCCTGGGCAGCAGATCGAAGTTCAGCAGCCGGGTGATGCCGAACCCGATCTCCGACTGGCCATGCGAATCGGTGTAGTTGGCCTCGACGTCCATGGTGGTGCCGTGCCGCATCGCGCCCTCGACCATCGCGGCGACCTCGGAGGCGGTGCAGTTGATCAGCTGGGAGTGGATGGCCAGGGACTTCTTCTCCACATGCCAGTAGATGAGCACCCCGCGACCGCCGTAGCGCGAGTGCCACTCGGTGAACAGGTTCTGGTCGTAGGCGCGCACGTGCGTGGAGTCGGAGGCGACCGCGGTCGAGCCCTGGCCCCACAAATCGGCGCTCCGGGCGGCGAAGGTGGCGTTCGCTATGTTCACGGCGATGGCGCGGGCGGACTCCGCCGAGAGATAGCGGCGCCGGACGTAGCGCAGTTCGTCCTCGGTGTGGCCGTGGCCGCCGGAGGCGACGGCCTTGATCCCGGTGTTCGTGCCGTAGGCGTAGATCACCAGCAGCAGGCGCTCGGCCAGGACCTCCGCCGAGAGGCTGCCGCCGCCGGAGACCGAGGTGACCGCGTCCAGGCACCCGGTACGCAGCACGGCCTCTTTCAGCATGTCGATGAGCGGAACGACGCCCCACCGGCGCTGTACCTCGTTCTTGATCCTGCGCAGGTTGCGCGGCTCGGACTGGGCCTCGGCCGGGGTGAGCCGGATCGCCCCGGACTTCCGCTCAGCGATGTCCAGCCACGACAGCTTCGGCATCGTGTCGTTGAGCAGGGTCAGCTCGGTGGTCATCTGCTCGCGCAGCTCGTCGACGAACACTGCGGCGTCCAGGGGCTTGCGCAACTCGCGGTAGTTCTCCTCACGCCGCTCGGCGAAGTCCTGGGGCAGGTCCTCATCCGGGTTGCGCCACTTGTCGGCGCCGACGACCCAGATCTCCTTGCACTTGAGCTGGTCGCGCAGGGCCTGGAAGGCGACGACCTCGTAGACCATGCGCACCACCCTGTGCCGGCCGCGCTTGTCGGTGCGGTGGACGACCTCGGCCCAGTCCCCGCCCATCGCCTTGTGCACCGGTACCTTCTCGCCCAGCGGGTAGTACGTGGTGTTGCCCGCCGCCGCGTACCGGGCCACCAGCGCCAGGGCCTCGATCACGGGCCGGTGGGTGTGGTTGGACGAGCGGAACTCCAGCACGTCCAGCAGCTTGATCAGCCCGCGCCGGTAGTGGTTGGTGTACGACGCCTTCAACGTGGTCTGCACCGTGCGCCGGTAGACCGGGCCGCGGGTCTTGAACTCGTGCACCAGCTCCCGCAGCGTCTGCTCACCGCCGGACACCGCCGGGTAGACGACCTCGCGGACCGTGCCCTCCGGTGCGCCGATCGACGCCTCGGCGAGCTTGAAGAGGATGTTCTCCTTGCCCGACACCTTCTTGAACGCGTTGACCAGCTGCTCGGTGACCTTCTTCTCCGCCCTGGCCCCGATCCGGTGCACCGTGGAGATCAACAGCTCCACCAGCGTGTCCGTGATCTCCCGCTCCCGCTCGTGCAGCAGCGCGGCCAGCAGCGTCACCCGCAACGGCAGCGGGTGAGTGCGCAGATGAGAAGGGGACTCCACCGCCGCCCGCGCCCGCCATCCGGCCACCACCTTCGGCGCAACGTCCGCGAACAGATCCGCCGGGAGCCCGACCGCGCGGACCGCCAGCAGCTTGTCGATCTCGGTGAGCATCGTCTCCAGACTGACGTTGCCCGGCGCCTCCTTGACCTTCCCCAGGACCGGCGGCCCGTCCTCGCCCTCACCAGCACCGGCGCCACCGGGTTCGGCGTCGTCCTCCTGGTCGGCGCCAGCGACCAGGGCCACGATCCGCTCGATGCACCCCACCGTGAGCCGCACCGAGATCCGCGCCGTCAGAGTCTCCTCGGCGACCCGCAGCGCCGCCCCCACGATCCGGTCACACCGCCCCGGGGTGGGCGGCTCGATGCACTCCGTACGACAACGGGCCAGCAGTTCCACCCGCACCTGCTCCGGCCGCCGCTCCTTGCACGCAACGTGCTCGGCGAGCCAGGCCATCAGCTTGTCCGCGTCCGCGACACTGCACTCACGAAAGCCCAGGTGCCCGCGGATCTGCGCACGGTGGTACTCGACCGTCCGACCGCTCCACTCGTACGCGTCCAGCTCGGACGCAGGTACGTGTACCTGCCGGGCGACGAACTCCACCGCCTCGCCCGGCAGCTCTACCCGGCCCCGGGGAAACCGGCCGTACTGCGTGTAGAACTTCAGCAACACCGCGAAGCCCAGTCGCGTCGCACCACGCTTGCCGGACACGAGTCCCTGCTCGTCCTTCAACAGCGTCCAGTGCTCGACCAGGTCGTCCAGGTCCAAAGAGGTACGGGCCACGGTCGTCGATCGTCCTCTCGGGGCATCACCCCGCGCAGCTGTACGACCGTCGACTCACCCACACGAGTGACACCCGCACAAGATCACCGCCGTTTGCGGCTGGTGACAGAGTTCTTACCGGCACCCCTACACCACCGCCCGCACCGTCACCGGCCAGGCGAACCCGGCCGGTTCCGCCCAGTCGTACACGCTCACCTCCGCCACCGGCCGCCATCTCCGTCTGAAAGCCACCCGGCTCGGCTCCCCCGCCTCCGACGAGACGACCAAGTACCGCCTGCAACTGGCCGAGATCCGCTCCAATTAGCACGCCAGGCCGACAGCGGCCTGCCTCGCGCGCACGTTGTGCCGAGGCGGACCGACCTGGCGAAGGGAAGACCTCTCCCGCGCCAGCAGGTCCTTGACCAGATGGGCTGCTTCTGCCACCCACCCGTCGGCGTTCAGCGTCGTCGACGGCGCGACGCAGAGACCAGGTTCAGAAGCAGCCCGATGGCCGCCACGCTCGTGACCAGGTCGAGGCCCGGCCGGCAGGGAATGAAGTCGCCGCCGCTGTCACCGGTTTCGGCCGGCACGGCGAGAACGAGAGCGGCGCCCCATTGGCGCGAGGCCGGAGTCACGGGGCACCGGGGCGACGCCACCGAAGCCGCGGCGAGACGATCGGCGGTGCCGAAGACGGTCATGTCGCCGCCGGTGGCGGCCAGGAACTCGGCGCCGAGGATGATGCCCGGTCCGGGCATGCTGTGATCACCTCGAAGGTGTGGCGGTCGCGAAATCGGGCCTCGATGGCCTTTGTGCCGTAGGCCAGTCGTTAGGGGCGAGCTGGGGAGTTCGCCTCGGGCAGATGGCGGCGGCGCGTCCGGTCCAATGGGGCGCAAGATTGACATCCTCCCCCTCTTAAAAGAGGGGGATTCCAACCCGGGTGGGTTGAGGTTCACGGGCGCTCGAACGGCCGGTGGCCGCCGTCACCCCTCCGGCACCGGCTGTTCGCCGGGGGCGGGGGATCCCGCCCTGTCCTGCCGCGACGTTGTGTGCTGCATTCTCATCGGCGTTGCAGGT
>NZ_JBEOZU010000110.1:0-26844 GCF_040298185.1 Streptomyces sp. NPDC001634
CCACCCCCCAGATCATGGTCAACAGGGGGGACCAGTCATGCCGGGCCCGGAGGCCGGGAACCCCATTGCGGGGCCGATCAAAAAGGTAATGGGGGGGGCCGAGGTGACGGCCGCCTGGATAATCGGCGGTCTAGGGATGGTCGGCGTTATCGTGGCAGCCATTGTCACGGGGCTTTTCGGGCTGCTCAACCATGGGGACGGGAAGAATTCCACCTCGCCCGCGAGCCCTTCTGTGGCTTCTACGACTGGCCCAGGGAATTCTGAAAAAAATCCTTTCGGACCCGGAAATTGTAGGAGGGCACCATCCGAACAGCGATGTGGATGAGGGCTACCCGGCAGGATCGTCACCGTGCCGCAAAGATGCCCAGCAGGCAAGCGGGAAGACCGGAGTCGTAGCAGACGGGGAATCTGTCGGGTTCGCAGTTCTGTACAAATCGCTTGGTTGCGGAATGATGTGGGTCGAGGTTAGGGACCTGAAAATAGACCGTGGCGGCACCGCCCTTCGGCTCGATATATTTCGAACGGGAGCCGACGCGGCTTCAGAATTCGGCTCTTTCGAGTTGCCCGACGGCGGGTCTTCCGGAACTATCGCTGGCCTGATGATCGCCGAGAAGACGAATGCGTGCGTATATGCAAAGGTATATGTGGGCAACCCGGGGAAGGGCGAAGTCGCCCAAACTGCTCGCGTATGTGCGTAGTGAGGGGGCGATTGCGGAGTAGCTCACCGAAGCGCGGCAGGAACTGCCTCTCGACGGGGCACTGCCGGGGAACTGACCATCATGCCGAAGCCGGGCGGTCCACGGAGTCCTGCACCCGGTCTCCGGACAGGGTGCGCCTGCCGCTCTCCCGCCGGAGCTGTGCCCCGCGGCGGGCGTCTCTGCGTGCCGGCCGACGGGAGCGTCCGAGGCGCGGGGCCGGTTACGCTGGCGGGATGATCGAGAATCCTCCTCCCTGTCCGAAGTGCTCGTGTGAGTACACCTACGAGATGAACGCCCTGGTGGTGTGCCCCGAGTGCGGCCACGAATGGGTGCCCGCCGAGGCCGGGGCCGAGGGCGGCGCCTCCACCGGAGAGCGTGTCATCAGGGACGCTGTCGGCAATGTGCTGCAGGACGGCGACACCGTGGTGGTCGTGAAGGCGCTCAAGGTCAAGGGCAGTCCCTCGGGGATCAAGGCCGGGACCAAGGTGCGCAACATCCGGCTGGTCGACGGGGTCGACGGGCATGACATCGACTGCAAGGTCGACGGTTTCGGGGCGATGCAGCTGAAGTCGAGCGTGGTCAAGAAGGGCTGATCCGGCCGACCCGGTTCATGGCGGGAACACCGCTGCAGCCACCTGATGCTGAATTGCAAAATTTCGCAATTGGTTAGATGCTGTGTTGGCTGTGCTCGCAGGTAGCCGCGGGCACAGCCTTTCGTGTCTGCCCCGGGTGGGGCTGCGTAGGGAAGCCGAGGGGTCGTGTCCGTTCCGCTGTACCAGGCCAAGGCCGAGTTCTTCCGGATGCTGGGGCATCCCGTACGGATACGGGTGCTGGAGCTGCTGCAGGACGGGCCGATGCCGGTGCGGGACCTGCTGGCCGCCATCGAGGTCGAACCCTCTGGCCTCTCCCAGCAGCTGGCCGTGCTGCGCCGCTCGGGGATCGTCACCTCGACGCGGGAGGGCTCGACAGTGGTCTACGAGCTGGCCGGCGGGGATGTGGCCGACCTGATGAGGGCTGCGCGGCGGATCCTGACCGAGATGCTTGCGGGGCGGAACGAGCTGCTGGCCGAGCTGCGGGAAGCCGAGGTCACGGCGCGATGACCATGCCATTGAGCCGGGTGCGGGCCCGCATCCGCGCGCTGTTGCCCGCTCGCGCTGATCTCGCGGAGATCCGGCGCGATCCGCGCCGCGACCTGCTCGCCGGGCTGACGGTGGCGATCGTCGCACTGCCGCTCGCGCTCGGCTTCGGCGTCTCCTCCGGGCTGGGAGCCGAGGCGGGACTGGCGACCGCCGTGGTCGCCGGTGCGCTCGCCGCCGTCTTCGGCGGCTCCAACCTGCAGGTGTCCGGCCCGACCGGCGCCATGACGGTGGTCCTCGTCCCCATTGTGGGCAAGTACGGGCCGACCGGGGTGCTCACCGTCGGTCTGATGGCGGGCGTCATGCTGGTCGGCCTGGCGGTGCTGCGGGCCGGGAAGTACATGCAGTACGTGCCCGCCCCGGTCGTCGAGGGTTTCACCCTCGGCATCGCCTGCGTGATCGGCCTGCAGCAGGTACCGAACGCGCTCGGCGTGCCCAAGCCGGAGGGCGACCGGGTGCTGGTGGTGACCTGGCGGGCGGTCGAGGAGTTCGCGAAGTCCCCGAACTGGACGGCTGTCGGCTTCGCGGTCGCGGTGGCTGCGGTGATGCTGGTCGGGGCGCGGTGGCGGCCGACCGTGCCGTTCTCGATCCTCGCCGTCATCGCGGCGACGGTCGTGGCGCAGCTGGCCCACTTGGACGCGGCGAAGCCGATCGGCGACCTGCCGGCCGGGCTGCCCCTGCCGTCGTTGTCCTTCCTCGACCTCGGCTCGCTGGGCACCTTGCTGGCCCCCGCCGTGGCGGTCGCGGCGCTCGCCGCGCTGGAGTCGCTGCTGTCCGCCTCGGTCGCGGACGGCATGACGGTCGGGCAGAAGCATGACCCGGACCGGGAGCTGTTCGGGCAGGGGCTGGCCAACATCGCCGCCCCGCTGTTCGGAGGGGTCCCGGCGACCGGCGCGATCGCGCGCACCGCGGTCAACGTCCGCACCGGCGCGAGCTCCCGCCTGGCCGCGCTCGCCCATGCCGCGGTCCTCGCCGTGATCGTCTTCGCGGCGGCACCCCTGGTCTCGAAGATCCCGCTGGCCGCCCTCGCCGGCGTGCTGCTGGCCACCGCTGTCCGCATGGTCGAGGTCGGCTCGCTGAAGGCCATGGCGAAGGCGACGCGCTCCGACGCGCTGATACTCGTCCTCACCGCGGTGGCGACGCTGGCCCTGGACCTCGTGTACGCCGTGATCATCGGCCTGGCTGTTGCCGGCGCCCTCGCCCTGCGCGCCGTCGCCAAGCAGGCCCGCTTCGACCAGGTGCCGCTCGACCGGGGCGACCACAGTGCCGAGGAGCACGCGCTGCTGGCCGAGCACATTGTGGCGTACCGCATCGACGGGCCACTGTTCTTCGCCGCCGCCCACCGCTTCCTGCTGGAGCTGACCGAGGTCGCCGACATCCGGGTCGTCATCCTGCGTATGTCCCGGGTGTCGACCATGGACGCCACCGGTGCCCTCGTGCTGAAGGACGCGGTGGAGAAGCTGCACCGCCGCGGCATCGTTGTCCTGGCCTCCGGCATTCGCCCCGGCCAGCGGCAGGTCCTGGACTCCGTCGGCGCGCTGGGACTGCTGCGGCATGAGGGCCGGGAGTACGCCACCACGCCCGAGGCGATCCGGGCCGCCCGCGATCACCTGGAGACGGCCGGGGTCTGGCCCGCCCATCCCGCCCAGAAGCCCCGAACCTCCAGCGAGGAGGCCCTGCGATGAGTACTCCTCCCGCCACCTTGCGCATGGTCGAGGTCTCCGGCGCGGAGGCCCTGTGGCTGCTGGAGGGCAGCAGTCTGGGGCGGCTGGTGTACGTGCAGCGGGATCTGACCGTGGTGCGGCCCGGCCGGCATGTGTGGGAGTACGGCCGCCTGATCGTCCGTACGCCGGTCCCGGCCGCGGCGGTGCCCGCGACGGCGACGTACCAGGTGGACGAGATCCGCGCTGTGCCCGGCACCGGCTGGACGGTCACCGTCTACGGACCGGCCGAGGTGATCACGGACTCCGACGAGGCCGCCCACTACCGGCGCACCCTCTCCGGCTGGTCCCACGGTCCGCACGACACTCTGCTGCGCCTGCACCCGAAAACCGTCGCCGGTTTCCGCCTCGCCCGCGCGGAGGCGTGAGCGATGTCCACGCAGCTGGAAGCCCTGCCCTACCGGCACATACTCACCCTGCCCACCGAACCGTCCGCCGTACGGATAGCCCGCGAGACCGCCGAGCAGGCGCTCGTCGAATGGGGGATCGGCCTGCGCCACCCCACGGTGGACCCGGCCCTCCTGATCCTCAGCGAGCTGGTCACCAACACCGTCCGACACGCCGCCGTCCTCTCCCCGCAGGTCACCGTGATCTACGCGGCGGGCCGGGACTGCCTGGCCTTTGCCGTCCACGATCGCCACCCATACCAGCCCCCGCTGTACGGGTCGGTCACCGGCACCGGGACGCGCGGCCTGGCCACCGTCATGGAAATCGTGCTCGGCCTGGGCGGCACCGCGGTGGTCCGCGGCGACGCCGACGGCCGCGGCAAGAGCATCTGGATCACCCTTCCCCTCTGACCGGCGCACCCCCCTGCCGGGCACCCCGCGCAAGGAAGTTGACCATCATGACCATCGACTGGCGTTACACCGTCGAGGACAACCTCGGCATCCTCTCCGTCGCCGGGTACCTGGGCCCTGACGCCGTGCGCCGCTTCAACGGCGCGGTCGGCTGGGCGCTGGCCCGAGGCACCGGCCCGGTCGTCGTCGACCTGACCGAGCTGCGCAGCTGGTCGGCCGAGGGACAGCTGGCGATCACCGAAGCCGCCCGCCGCCTCGCGGACACGGGCCGCAGCCTGGAGCTGGCCGCCATCCCCGCCGACGGCTCGCTCGTCCCCGCCGGGGACTGCCCGCCGATCCCGGTCCACCCCGACCTGGCCGCCGCGCGCGCCGCACACGGCGCGGAGCACGGGGAGGGGGCGGAGGGACACCATGAGTGGCGCACCACCGGATGGCCAACCGGCGGCCAGGCAGCCGAGTGACTTGTCCGGCTCATCCCCGCGCGAAGGCGCCGTCGCCGTCCCGGACGGGCACGAGGGCGCAGGTGTCTTCCTCGGTGGCGATCGCCACGTCCTCGACGAACCCCATCGCGGCCAGTTGGCGGCCGGAGGCGCTGGTGGCCACGGCGTGGGCAAGGTCGGCGGTGCCTTCGTAGGTCGCCTTCGCGGCGGTGGCCTCCGTCGAGAGCGGGCCCGCGCCCTGGACGCGCAGCTCGGAGATCAGGGTGCCGGCGCCCAGCAGGTCTTCCAGGGCGGGACGCAGACTGCCGTCCGGCCGCTGCTCACCGGCGGCGATCACTGCGAGGGGGCGTTCGGGGGTGCCGTAGCCGCGGGAGGTGAGCCAGCTGCCGACGGCGCTGATGTTGCGCAGGCAGGCGGCGATCACTCGCACCCCGGGTGGTGCGGTGGCCGCGATGGCCGCGCCGTTGGGCGACGGCAGCACGAGGCGGGCCACGAAGGGCGAGGCGCGCAGGTGGGCGGGGGAGAGCGACCACGGGGTTGCTGGGGTGACGGCACGCCGGTGGGTGGCCAGCCGGGCGCCCGACTGGCGGGCGTACACCGCGGCGGCCTTCGCGGCGCCACTCCGCTCGGCCTCGGTCGCGGGTGCGCCAGGCCACCAGAAGGGGAGGACACGGATGCCTCTCTCGACGGCGACGCTCACCGCAGTGGTGAACGACAGCACGTCGACGATGACCAGACAGGCCGCCTCCATGGCGAGACGGCTTGCTCCCGCAGGCCCCCACTCGAAGCGGACCCCGCTGCCGGACTGGTCGTCCCAGCCACCCATCGCGCCCCTCCCCGGGTTTCCTGCCAGGCGCGGCTCAGGACTGGCCGGGATCCGGAGCCGACTGACCGGAACGGCCGCCCAGGGACAACGTCAGCAGGCGGGCGTTTCCGCAGCGGGGGCAGCTCCCGTCCGGGCCGACGGCGGCGGGCCGGCACTTGAGACGGCAGGCGGGGCACTTGAGCCAGGTGACGCCGGTACCGCGCAGCGGGGTGACCCTCACACAAACCTCCTCACAAGACCTCAGTAATTGCTAATGTTAGCAATTCCTGAGGTCGTCACTGCTGGATTCGGCGGTCGTCTTCCCCGGTGCGGATTCGGCCTGGCCGGTGGTGCACGCGAGGATGGCCGCATGTTCTTGACGAGTGGGTGGATGCGATGCGCCGAGGCCCGGCAGGCGGGGCCGTGCTGCTGTACGGGGGAGGGGACGGTCAGGTGAGTACGCCGCTGTACCAGCTGAAGGCCGAGTTCTTCAAAACCCTCGGCCACCCGGCCCGCATCCGGGTCCTGGAGCTGCTGAGCGAGCGCGAGCACGCGGTCGCGGAGATGCTGCCCGAGGTGGGCATCGAGCCCGCCCATCTCTCGCAGCAGCTGGCTGTGCTGCGCCGGGCCAACCTCGTGGTGACCCGCAAGGAGGGCTCGACCGTGTACTACTCGCTGACCAGCCCGCATGTGGCCGAGCTGCTGCGGGTGGCCCGCACGATCCTGTCCGGGGTGCTGGCCGGGCAGGCCGAACTCCTCGCCGACCTGCAGGCCGCGCAGGGCGAGGCGAAACCGCCGTCGTAGCGACGGCCTCTTGACCGGCGGCCGTCTCCCCTGAGCTGGACAGCGCTCTGTGGGATCGGGAGACGGCCGCCTCTCCGGTCGGCGCGGGTGCGCCACAGAGGTAAAGCCCTGGGAAAACGTCGTAACTCCAGTCGCGGGATGGCTCGTTGGTCACTCGCAGACAAGTCCTCACCGTGTCAGGGAGGGGTCATGGGCCTGTTGCGCAAGATCCGCACCACCGGGCGGGTGGCCGAGCCCGCTCCGCCGCGCCCGGAGGGCGAAGCGCCGCCGCAGGCGCGGGAGTTCGCCGGGTCGGTGCAGGTGCGGTGCGTGGACGCCGGCTCCTGCAACGGCTGCGAGATCGAGATTGCGGCGGCCTTCAACCCGGTCTACGACGCCGAGCGGTACGGTGCGCGGCTGGTGGCCTCGCCCCGGCACGCGGACGTCGCCCTGGTGACCGGGCCCGTGACCAGGAACATGGCCGAGCCGCTGCGGCGCACCGTCGCTGCGATGGGCGAGCCCCGGCTGGTGGTCGCGGTGGGGGACTGCGCGATCAACTGCGGGGAGTTCGCGGGCGGCTACGGCGTCGAGGGCGCCGTAGCCGATGTCGTACCGGTGGATATGGCGGTGCCCGGGTGCCCTCCGGAGCCGGGGGAGATCGTGGCGGCGCTGCGGAGAGTGACCGGGCGGTGAGCGTGATTCCGGCCGCCCTCGTGACGGCCACCGCACTGGGCGGCGCGGGTGCGCCGGCCGGTCTTGGGCTGCCGTACCGGGTCCGCATCCCGGTCGTCGGGGTGCTGACGGCAGGTGTGGGGGTGGCGGGTTGCACGGCGGGTGTGGCTGCACTGGGCGGAAGCCGCTGGGCGGCCGCCTTCCCCGGGCTGCTGCCGCTGGCCGGGGCGCATGTGGCGGTGGATGCGTCGGCGGGCCTGTTCATGGCGGTGGCGGGGGCCGTCGTGGCCGCGGTCGCGCTGTATGGGATCGGTTACGCGGCCGGACACGGGCCGCACGGGCTCGGCTCGCGCACGGCGCAGGCGGTTCTGCCGCTGTTCGCGCTCACCCTGGTGCTCGTACCGGTGGCCGCGTCGGTGTCCACCTTCCTGGTGCTGTGGGAGCTGATGGCGCTGGCCTCACTGCTGCTGGTGCTCGCCGAGCAACGGGAGCGGACCTCGGTGCGGCAGGCCGGCGTCTGGTACGCCGTCATGACGCACCTCGGGCTGGTGCTGCTGCTGGCCGGGTTCGCGCTGTTCGCCGCGCAGGCGGGCGGGGAAACCTTCGCCGCGCTGCGGGCGGGCGCACACTCCGTGTCGCCGACGCTGCGCGGGCTGGTGTTCGTGCTCGTCGGACTGGCGTTCACCTCGAAGGCGGGCGCGGTGCCGCTGCACGCCTGGCTGCCGCGCGCACATCCCGAAGCACCCAGCCCCGTCTCGGCGCTGATGAGCGCCGCCATGGTCAACCTGGGCGTCTACGGCCTGGTCCGCACCGGCCTCGACCTGCTCGGCGGTGGTCCGGCCTGGTGGTGGCTGGGCCTGCTGGCGGTCGGCGGGGCCAGCGCGGTGTACGGGATTCTGCAGGCGGCCATGGCCTCCGACCTCAAGCGGCTGCTGGCGTACTCGACCAGCGAGAACATGGGCCTGGTCCTGATCGGGGTCGGCGCGTCCGGGCTGTTCACGTCCTACGGCGACCGGCCGCTGGCCGCGCTGGCGCTGGCGGCGGCGCTGCTGCACGTGGTCAACCACGCGGCGTTCAAGGCCCTGTTGTTCTGCGCGGCCGGTTCGGTGCTGCGCGCCACCGGCCTGCGGGACCTCGACCGGATGGGCGGGCTGCGGGCGCGGATGCCGTACACGGCCGGGCTGTTCGCCGTCGCCGCCCTGGGGGCGGTGGCGCTGCCGCCGGGCAACGGGTTCATCAGCGAGTGGCTGCTGCTGCAGTCCCTGATCCATGGGTTTCAGGTGCCGGGTGTGGCGGTGGCGGTCGTGCTGCCTCTGTCGGTGGCGCTGATCGCGCTGTCGGCCGGGATCGCCGCCGCCGCGTTCGTCAAGGCGCTCGGCGTGGGCTTCTTCGCCCGCCCGCGTAGCGAACCGGCCGCCGCGGCCAAGGAGTCACCCCGGCTCATGCTGGCCGGAATGGCCCTGCTCGGGGCGCTGTGTGCCGCCCTGGCCCTGGTGCCCGGGCTGCTGGGCGACGGCCTGGACCGCGCCGTGGGCGCGGCAAGGCTGCCGGGCACCGGTGCGGTGTCGGGCGGTGGAGTGAGGGTGCGGCTCGCCGATATCTCCGCGTCCCTGTCGCCGCTGTGGGTGGTGGCCGCCCTGACCGCCGCAATCCTGCTGGCCGCCGGCCTGCCCCGGCTGTATGGACGCCGCCGACGCCGGGTCAACGCCCGGCTGTGGGACTGCGGTGGCGGGGCGCCGACGGCGCGCATGGCCTACACCGCGACCTCGTTCGCCGAACCGCTGCAGCGGGTCTTCGACGACGTCCTCGCTCCGGAGCAGGACCTGGATGTCACGCCGGTGCGCGAGTCGGCGTACCTGGTGGAGCGGGTGCGCTTTGAGCGACGGGTGCCCGACCGGATCGAACACCGCCTGTACGAGCCGGTGCTGCGCTCGCTGGCCGGGGCCGGGCGGGCGGCCCGCCGGCTGGCGGGCGGCAGCGTCCACCTCTATCTCGGCTACGGCTTCGTCGGCCTGGTCGTCCTGATGTTGGCGTTGGCGGTGGGCTGGTGAGAGCGAAGAAATGAGTGTTGTCGGATACGTGGCCGTGGCCGGCCAGGTCGTCGTGGTCGGCGCAGGGGCGCCCCTGCTGACCGGGTGGATGCGGCAGGTGCGGGCCCGCCTGGAAGGGCGGGCCGGAGCCGGAGTGCTCCAGCCCTGGCGGGACACGCGCAAACTGCTGCGCAAAGAGCCCATCACCCCCGTGGGCACCGGGCCCGCCTTCCGTATGGCCCCCGCCCTGCTGGTCGCCACCACCGTCGTGGCCGCCGCCCTCGTACCACTGCTGTCGACCGACACCCCGGTGAGCGGTCACGCGGACCTCATCGTGGTGGTGGCGCTCATCGCGCTCGGCACGATGGCCCTCGCCCTGGCCGGCCTCGACACCGGCACCGCGTTCGGCGGGATGGGCGCCTCCCGGGAAATGACGGTCGCGGCCCTGGTCGAGCCGACCATCCTGCTGGCGGTGTTCGCCCTCTCGATACCGGCCGGAACGACCAATATCCCGGCCATCGTGAACGGCGCCGCCCATGAGCCGGCCCGCCTCGCCTCCCCGGCCGGTCTGCTGGCCACGGCCGCGCTCGCGGTCGCCGTGCTCGCGGAGACCGGCCGGATCCCGGTGGACAACCCCTCCACCCACCTCGAACTCACCATGATCCACGAGGCGATGGTGCTGGAGTACGCAGGCCCCGACCTGGCGCTGGTCGAACTCGGCGCCCAGATGCGGCTGACCCTGCTGCTCGGACTGCTGTCCTCCCTGTTCGTTCCCTGGGGCATCGCCACCAGCGCCTCCTGGACGGCCCTGGTGGTGGCGCTGGCGCTGTTCGCAGCGAAGGCCCTGCTGCTCGGGGCGGTGCTGGCGGCGGCCGAGGTGTTCTGGGCCAAGGTGCGGCTGTTCCGGGTGCCCGAACTGCTGGCCGGATCCTTCCTGCTGGCCCTGCTCGCGGTGACCGCCTCCAACTTCCTGAGCGGAGCGTCATGAGCGGCGGCCTGTACACCCAGCTTCTCGACCTGGCCTGCGGTGCCTTCCTGCTCGCGGCCGTGATCGTGCTGTGGCGGCGCGAACTGGCTGCCATCGTCCGTATCTTCGCCCTGCAGGGCATCGCCCTCGCCGCCATCGCCGTGCTCCTCGGCGCGCACGAACGGCGGTGGGACCTGGTCGGTGTCGGGGTCGGCATCGGCGGGCTGCGGGCGGGCGTGCTGCCGTATCTGATGCGCCGCGCCCTGGCGGCGCTCACCGGGGACCAGCGCCGCCACGGCGACGCAGGGGCCGAGACCCGGGAGACGCAGCCGCTGGTCAACGTCGCCGCCTCCCTCCTGACGGCCGCGCTGCTGACGCTGCTGGCCTACGCGGTGGCCCGTCCGCTGACCGAGCTGAACCCGACCCCGGCCACCAGCGCCCTGCCGGTCGGCCTGGCCGTCGTCCTGATCGGCTTCTTCGTCCTGGTCACCCGCAGGCGCGCGCTGGCCCAGGTGGTCGGCTTCCTGCTGCTGGACAACGGCATCACCGCCACCGCGTTCCTGGCCACCTCCGGGGTGCCACTGATCGTCGAACTCGGCGTCTCCTTCGACGTGTTGCTGGCGGTACTGGTGCTGCAGATCCTCACCACCCGGATGCGGGAGGCGTTCGGCACCACCGACATCGACGACCTGCGGGAGCTGCACGACTGATGAGCCCGACTGCCTCCGCGCTGCTCCTGACCGCGCCCGTCGGCGTACCACTGGCGGTGGCCGGCGCGTACGCACTCGCCGGCCTCCGCACCCGCTCGACGTCCACTGCACCCTCCGCGGCCCTGCACCGAGCGTCCGAACAGGGCACTGTCCTGGTCGCGGAAGCACCTGGGCCCCAAGTGCCGGCGAGGAAGTGGCGGGACTGGGCTGGGCTGGTTTCGCCCGCCGTGATCCTCGCCTGCGGAAGCCTCCTCGCGGCGGACGTTGTCGAGGACGGACCACGCTCGGCGTACTCCGGGCTGCTGCGCGCGGACGCGTTGACCGCGTGGATGCTGCTGGTGGTCGGCGCGGTCGCATTGATCGCTTGCGGCTCCGCCCCGGCATATGTGGCGGGCGAGCGGGCCGTCGGGCGGGCGACGGATCAGACCGTATGGCGCTACCACATCCTCGTGCAGGCGTTCCTCGGCGCCATGTGCCTGGCCGTCGTCACCGCGAACCTGGGCGTGCTGTGGGTCGCCATCGAGGCCACCACCATCGTCACCGCCTTCCTCGTCGGCCATCGCCACACCCGTACCTCAGTGGAGGCCGCCTGGAAGTACGTGGTGATCTGCTCGGCCGGCATCGCGCTAGCCTTCCTCGGCACCGTCCTGATCTACTACGCGGCCCGGCAGGCCGGCATCGCCGAGGCGTGGGCGCTGGACTGGCCCACCCTCGTCGCCCGCGCCGACCGCCTCGACCCGGCGGTCACCCGGCTCGGCGTCACGCTCGTCGTCCTCGGCTTCGGCGCCAAGGCGGGCCTCATCCCGCTGCACGCCTGGCTGCCCGACGCGCACAGCCAGGCCCCGGCGCCGGTGTCCGCGCTGATGTCCGGGGTGCTGCTGTCGGTCGCCTTCGCCGCCATCCTGCGCTACCGGGTCATCGCCGACGCCGCCCTCGGCCCGGACTTCCCCCGGGTCCTGCTGGCCGGGATCGCTCTGCTCACCCTCGCCCTTGCGGCCGGTCTGCTGCTCGCCCAGCGCGACTACAAGCGGATGCTGGCCTACTCCTCGATGGAGCACATGAGCCTGATCGCGCTGGCCGCGGCGATCGGCAGCCCGCTCGCCCTGGCCGCCGCGCTGCTGCACATCGCCGGGCACGGGCTTGCCAAGTCGGTCGCCTTCTGCGCCTCCGGCCGGATCCTGCAGATCACCGGCACCACGCGGATCGGACGAGTCCGTGGTCTGATCGCCCAGGCGCCGCCGCTCGCGGGGGCATTCGGACTCGCGGTGGTGGCGCTGATGGCCTTCCCGCCGTTCAGCCTCTTCGCCTCCGAACTGGGCATCGCCCGGGCCGGATTCGCCGCGGGAGCGGGCCTGGCCTGGCTCACGGCGGCGGCCCTGCTGCTCGTGCTGGTGGCCTTCGCCGCACTCGCCGCCCGCGCCGCCCGCATGCTGCTGGGACCGGGAACACCGGCCGGGGAAAACCCGTCCGTCGTATGGCCCCTGATGCTGGGCCTGTCCGCCTGCGCCGCCCTGGGCGTGGCCACCGGCCCGCTCACCGACCTGCTGCACGCCGCCGCCCAGGCGATCGGAGGCCGCTGAAGCGATGCGCACGACGTACCAGATCAGCCTCGCCGCACTGCCCCAGCACGCCGAGGACCTGCTGGCCAAGGGCCACCGACTCGCCCTGGTCGCCGCGCACCTCGACGAGGCCGGACCGCGCGTGGTGTACCTGTTCGTGGCCGGCCCTCCCGACACCCGCACCGAACTGCACGTCCGCCTCCACCCCGACCGCCCCGAGGTCCCCACCCTCGCCCATCTCTCCTTCGCGGCGGGCCGGTTCGAGCGGGAGATGCGCGACCTGTTCGGCATCGTCCCCCTCGATCACCCGCTCCCGCGCCGTCTGGTACGGCATTTCCACTGGCCGCGCGGCTGGTACCCGATGCGCCCCGACGCCGGACCACCGCCCCCGTTCGGCGAGCAGGAGGGCCCGTACCCCTTCCTGGAGGTCGAGGGCGAGGGCGTGTACGAGATCCCGGTCGGCCCGGTGCACGCCGGCCTGATCGAACCCGGCCACTTCCGCTTCTCCGTCGTCGGCGAGACCATCCTCAAACTCAAGGCCCGCCTCTGGTTCGTCCACAAGGGCATCGAGAAACTCTTCCAGGGCCGCTCGATCGCCGCCGGCCTCCCGCTCGCCGAACGCATCAGCGGCGACACGGCAGTCGGCCACGCCCTCGCCTACTGCCTGGCCGTCGAGGAGGCCACCGGCACCGAGGTCCCGGAGGAAGCCCGGCGCGCCCGCGCCATGCTCCTGGAACTGGAGCGGATCCACAACCACGTCGCCGACCTGGGCATGCTCTGCAACGACGTCGGCCACGGCGTCCTCAACGCCCATGCCCAGCGGGTGCGCGAGCAACTCCTGCGCCTCAACCGCGAGATCACCGGGCACCGGCTGCTGCGCGGCGGCGTCGTTCCCGGCGGCGCGGCCCTGCACGCCCTGCCCCACCCCGCGCGCCTGAAGGCGATCGGCGAGGACGTCCGCGAGATCACCGACCTGGCCCTGGGCCACTCCACCGTCCACGACCGCTTCACCGGCACCGCGATCCTGCACACCGACGCCGCCCGCGCCATCGGCTGCCTCGGCTACGTCGCCCGCGCCAGCGGCCTGCCCGCCGACGCCCGGATCGCCCACCCCTTCACGCCGTACGACGACACCGGGCTCACCGTGCCCGTCCACGACAGCGGCGACGTCCTGGCCCGCTTCCTGGTCCGCGCCGAGGAGATCGACGTCTCCCTCGCGCTGGTCGAGCACTTCGCCGAGGGGGTGTCGGCCCCGATGGCTGTGCCGGCGCCCCCACCGGCGCCCGGCGCGGGCCCCCGCAGCGGAGTGGGCCTCGTGGAGGGCTGGCGTGGCACCATCGCCACCCGTGTCGAACTCGCCCCCGACGCCACCCTGGCCCGGGTCAAGCCGGTCGACCCGTCCTTCTTCAACTGGCCCGCCCTGCCGGTGGCGTTGGCGGACACGATCGTCCCGGACTTCCCGCTGACCAACAAGAGCTTCAACCTCTCCTACGCGGGCAACGACCTGTAGCGCCTCCCGCCGCGTTCGAGGCGACGCTCCATCCCCGGCGTGCCCGGTTCCGTGCGGCCGGCTCCCTCGGGCCACAGAACGTCGACGTCTATGCCGCTGGTGCGCGCGAAGGCCACGAGATGGGCGGTGGCGTCCCGGCTGTTGGACGGGGAGCCGTCCCACACCGCCAGCAGCCGGGCACAGGAGCGCAAGAGGCTCTCGTCCGCCCGCACACAGGCGTCACGGTCGGACGGGTCGTACTCCAGCAGCCGCACTTGCTCCGAGAGCAACAGCAGTTCCCCGGCCGCCCGGCGATCGCACGATTCCAGCACCTCAGGCACGCCGTTCTTGGAGGGCAGGACGGTCACGAGCGCCAGTCCCGCGGCGCGCGCGGCCCTGCCGAAGGCGACCGGCAGCCCCCGCCCGGCACGCACCAGCCCCGCCCTGCCCGCCCGTGCGAACTCGGCCAGCCGCCAGGACAGCTCCTCCTCCAGCAGCGCCAGCGTGGGAGCGGTGAGGTCACGGTGTCCCACAACAGCGATCACTTCAGGCAGTCCCTTCTCCACGCCGGACCCGCCCCGGCGCGGTCGCGCAGGCCCCGGCCGATCACATATGTATCGGTTGTGGCAACTGCCCAGTTGAAGAACTCTTCAACTCGTGTCCCGCGCAGCCCGTTGGCCGCCCCTGGAGTGGTCATACGAGTGAGGCGGAGAGACACGGCACAGCCGCCCGCAATGTAGTTGATCTTCCCTGGTCGGAAGGGAGCGGGTCATGGGCCGACCGGGCCGGTATCAGGGCCGGTCGGCCCTTGGCATTCGAGCTCGCACCAGCACGCCGGTCCTTTGTGCGCGTGCTCGCCCAGGCGGAACAGCAGCCGCACGAACCCGGCGAACGGGTGCGTGCCGAAGATGTGGAAGCCCGCCCGGATCGCGACCCCGCACTCGATCCGCCACTCCCGGTCCTTGGCCTTCTGCTTGCGCTGCTTGCCCGCCGTCGGGTCGGACGCCTGGGCGGTCACCGTGTCGTCCTCCTGCTTCCTGCGCTCTCCACTGATGTCCACTCCCTGCGACGCCATGCCGAACCGAACGAGGACGACCTTGCCGTCATGGTCGACGGCGGGCTCCGCGCTGACGTCGCCGTCGTAGCCGGCGGCCGGCACCGCAGACTTGTCTAATCAAGTTCCGCTCCAGTTCTTTCGCTGGACAGCGGCGACCGGTATCCATGTCCCGTTCATTGCGCACAGCCAGGCCGTAACACCATCACCGCTCGCGACACCCTCACCAACGGGACGAGGTACACGAATGGGACTGCGCTGGAGATCTCTCGGCGGGCTACTCGCGCTTCTCGGCGCACTGATCGTCTGCGCTCCCCCTCCCGCCCAGGCGGCGGGGAGCAGCGGCAACCTGATCGTCAACGGCGACGCGGAGGCCGGCGGCTACTGCACCGACGACTGGGCCGCGGCCACAACCGTGCCCGGCTGGACCACGGAGGCCGGCGGCCCGGACGTCATGTGCTACACCGCCGGCTCCTTCGGGCTGCCCGGCGACGGCCAGGCGCCCGGCAAGGCCTTCTTCGGGCCCGGAAACTTCGGCGACGGCGCGATGTCGCAGACCGTGGACGTGTCCTCGGCAGCCGCGGCCATCGACGGCGGCGGGGTGAGCTACAACCTCTCCGGCTGGCTCGGCGGCTGGACCGTCTACAGCGGCTACGTCGCGGTCAGTCTGCATTTCCACGACGCGAACGGCCGCCCGATCGGCGCGACCGCCAAGCTGCCGACGGTCTCCGCGAGCGACCGCGGGATGGCCACCAAGTTCCTCTCCCGCAGCGCCACCGGCCCGGTCCCCGCCGGAGCCCGGTCCATCCAGGTCGAGGTGCAGTTCCTGTCGACGTCCAGCGAGACCGGCTACCTGGACAACCTCTCCCTCACCCTGAACACGCCGGTCACCGCGCCGGCTCCTCTCGCCCCGCCCGCCTCGAAGGTGCCCGGCTACGATCACGTGTTCACGGTCATGATGGAGAACACCGACTATTCCCAGATCATGAACGATCCGGCGGACACGCCCTACATGCACGGCCTGATGAGCCAGGGCGCCACCCTGACCGACTACCACGGCGTCTACCACCCGAGCGACGAGAACTACCTCGCCATCGCCGGCGGCGACACCTATGCCAAGGGCGCCACCTACTGGCCCAACATCAACTCCCCCGAGCGGAACCTGGGCGACACACTGGAGGCCGCCGGCAAGAGCTGGAAGGCCTATGAGCAGGGCATGGGCACGCCCTGCAACACCAAGAACAACAACGACAGTTACTACGAGCCCGACGATGCGCCTTTCATCAACTACACGGACATCAGCGGCAACCCGTCCCGCTGCGCGGCGCACCTGTTCGACACCTCGCAGCTGACCACCGACCTCAAGTCGGCAGCGACCACCCCGAACTTCTCCTGGATCGCTGCCGACGACTACTACGACGGCGAGGCCTCGGGCAACGGCAGTGCCAACAGCCTGAAGACACAAGACGGCTGGCTGAAGCAGACCCTTGCCCCGGTGCTTTCTTCCCCCGCCTGGACCCAGCAGCGCTCGCTGCTCATCCTGACCTGGGACGAGAGCGAGAACGAGGCGTTCAACCACGTGGCCACCGTGGTCCTCGGCTCCCAAGGCACCGTCCCGGCCGGCACCAGCAGCCCGAGCCACTACGACCACTACGGCATCGCCCGCACCATCGAGGCGGCCCTCGGCCTGCCCGGTCTGACAGCCAACGACAGCTACGCGACACCGCTGAACGCCGCTTTCGCACCGTCCAACGCCACGACGCCGACGCTTACCGGCGACCTGAATGCGGTCGCGGCCGGCGGCAACGTCACCTACCGGTACGCGGTGCCGTCCGCCACGCAGATCAGTGCGAAGAACTGGGTGGGCATCTACCCGGCGGGCGTCACCCCCGGCCAGCAGCCCTCGCTGACCTGGGCCTACGCCCCCAACGCCAGCGGCGCCCTGACCTTCTCCACCGGCAAGCTGCGCGGCGCGGGCACGTACGACGTGTACTACCTCGCCGACGACGGCTACTCGGCGCTGTCCGGACCCTTCTCACTGACCGTCGGCTGAGCCACCGTGGTCGAGGCGGTCTGCGCAACGCTGTGGCGTGCTGTGATCGGGCCTGTGGCCGGGGCATTGCGCAGGTCCGCGAACAGGTCGGTCAGCGTCGCTGCCAGGACGGTGGCGGTGCGCGGGAAGTCGGACAGTGCCGGTCCTGCGGCCGCAGTGCACAGGCGCTGATCTGGGCCTCGTACGGCGTCGGTAGCGGCGCCGTCGGCCTGCCGGTCCTCAGGGTCCAGACCCGCCGCTGACCGGCGAACAGAGCGACGAAGGCCCCCGTTCCTTCCGGCGGGGGCCTTCCGCCGCTGGAGCAATTGTCGATATCTGCAGCGGACGTGGTGGCGGGGCCGCATGGAACGGGAGGCTGTATCCTCCGGGTTGCGCGTCTCAAGACATCGTGAATTGTTGACGAACAATCACTCATGGTCGGTATCCAGGGCCCTTCACGGCGGTTCTCGTAGGGTGTGCACCCCGTTTCCGTCGTCCGCATGCGGGGCGCCGCCCTGCGCTGAACCCGCGAGGGTTCGGTGCTGTGCGGCGCTCGTGGCCGATGCCGTGATTCCCGTCCCACACCAGTGTGTTGGAGACGATGCCCAGTGACAGAAGTGTCGGAGCCCGCGCCGCGAGCGGTGGCCCTGGGACTGCGAACCGTCGTAACCTCTCGTCTGTCATGCGCCGGAGGCGCGGCCACGGTGGCGGTCTGGGCGGTGCCCGCCGCCGTCATGGGCGCGGTCGGGCTGTGGGGCCTGAAGCGCGCCATGTGGTGGGACGAGACCACCACGTACGAGGTCGCCACCCGGAGCGCACCCGACATCTGGGCGCTCGTGCACCACGCCGACGTCGTGCACGTGCTGTACTACCTGCTGATGCACCTGCTCCTGCCCGCGGGGAGCGGGGACGCGGTGCTGCTGCGGCTGCCCTCGGTACTGGGCATGGCGGTGGCCGCGGGCGCCACGGCGGCGGTCGGACGGAGGCTGGCGGGGCGGGCAGTCGGGCTCGGCGCGGGACTGCTGCTGGCGGTCACCCCGCTGGCCTCGCACTACGCCCAGGAGGGCCGCTCCTACGGGCTGGTCACCGGCCTGGTCACCGTGGCCTGTCTGTTGTTGCTGCGCGCCGTCGAACGGCCCACCGTCCGGCGCTGGGTCGCGTACGGCTCGGTAGTGCTGCTCGCGTCACTGCTGCATCTGTTCGCGGCCTTGATCCTCGCCGCCCACGGCTTCGCCCTGGCGGCCGGCCGGATCCCCCGGCGCACGCTGCACGGGTGGCTGATCACCGCGCTGGCCGTCGCGGCATGCCTGTCGCCGTTCGCTCTGTACGCTCACACCCAGATCGGGCAGCTGAGCCTGCTTCCTCGGCCCGGCTGGCGCCAGGCCGCCGGTCTCATACGGCAGTTCACCGGTCCCAGGCTCCCAGCCGTCGCGGTCGTAGTCCCGCTCGCGGCCCTCGGAGCGCTGCGCTCCCGCCGGGGGAAGGGGCCGCTGACGCTGCGGACGCTGGCCGTGCCGTGGCTGGTGCTCCCGGCCGGCGTCCTGCTGGCCGGTTCGCTCATCCAGCCCGCCTTCAACCCGCGGTACGTCCTGTACTCGCTGCCCGCTCTGTCGCTGCTCACCGCGGCGGGCCCGGACGGCCTGGCACGAGCGGCGGTGCGGCCGCGCCGCGGGGGACCGCCCGTTCGCGGACGGCGCCTGGTTCCCCGAGTGGTGGGTGCGGCACTCGCCGGTGTGCTTCTGGTCCTGCAGTGGCCGACGCAGGAGTGGCTGCGCACGCCGGCGTCGCGCAACGACGACCAGACGGCCGTCGCGAGAGTCATCGGGCAGCGGGCCCGGACAGAGGACGCGGTCGTGTTCGTACCGGGCACCAAACGCAATGTCGAGTACGTCTACGCCGCCGACTTCACGCGCACCGACGATGTCCTGATGACCCGGTCGCCCGCCGCGTCCAGGACGCTGGGTGGCGAGGAGGCGCCCGTGGCCGAGATCCGTCGGTTGCTGCTGCCGCACCGTCGCGTCTGGCTGGTGGACAGGACGGTGAGGCCCGGCGGGAGCGCCGCGACGGTCGCCAAGCGGGAGGTCCTGCTGGACGCCTACAGACCGACGACGGAGATCACCGCCCGAGGAGAGGTGATCACCCTGTACGTCCGCGGGAGTTGACCTCAACCGAAGCGGTCTACGACGCAGTCGGCGGTGCGGCTGTCCACCGGCTGTCGATGTCGGCGCCGGTGGGTCTGTGTTCGACGACGCCGCCGAGGCGCCCTGCTCGGCCGGGAAGACGACAAGAGCGGTGACCTGCCGCGGCACGGAGTCCTACCGTTCGGCCCGCACCAAGGCGAACAAGAACAAGGGGGTGCAGAAACCGGACTCACGCCGAACTGTGCGCGCCTTCCGGGGCGAGGGCGGCACAAGCCTCCCGGCTCAGGGCGTCAAGCCCGGTCAGGGCCTCGGCCACCTCCGATCCCGTCTCCAGCTGCCGCCACAGCTCCTGCAATGCTTGGCGCGCCGGCGGCTCGGCAGGTCGCTGACCGGTTTCATTTGTGTCAGAACCCGGGCCAGGCGGTCGAGAAGTGCGTCGCGGCTCACCGGGACGGTCTGAGGTCCGTCGTCCTGCCGTCGGACGGGGAAGCTGTTGCGGCGGGGACCGACAGGGTCCCCGCGACCGGACCGGATTCGATGATGACGACGACCGGTCGGAGGGCCGAACAGCAGCGCGCTCATCACGCCGTGGTCCACGTCCTGTTGAATGACGGCATGAGCCTGCGGGCCATCGCCCACCACCTGGGCTGGGGGCGGCACGCCGTGCAGCTGTATGCCCGCGCGGCTCGCCGCCAGGACGTGGTCACCGGCCGCCGCACCCGGACGAGCCACCTCGACGTGCACCGCTCCTGTCTCCAGCGGCGCATCGACGAGACCGACGGCAGGATCACCATCAAGGAACTGAGCGAGGAACTCGCCGCTCGTGGCGCGCCGGTGCCCTAAAGCAGTCTGCGCGACTGGGCCCGCAGCCGCCTGAACTGGCCTGATGCCCTTGCCCCGGCCGCAGCCGCCCCATTGGTCCGCACCGTCGTCGGCTGGATCAGCCGCCGTCCGGACACTCTCACCGAAAACGAGACCCGATCCCACAGCCCGTACCGTTCCGGAACGTCCCGCCACAGCGCACCGGCCCTGGTCCGTCACCGTATCCCGTCGATCAGCTGCCGACGGGTCCACATCGGCGGCCCGCCCTGCTTCTTGCCTCGCGGCAGCAACGGCTCCAGCCGTGCACATTGGCTGTTCGTCAGATCTTCATGCCCCACGACGCTTGGTCGTCTACGACCTTGATCAACCCTCGCAACGGACACTATGCCTGCGCGGCCCTGGCTGGTGCCGGGTAGGGGTCACGGAAGGTGAACGCGAGTGGTCCGGGGCCGCGTTCGCGTACGATCTCGACCCGCTCCAGCGCTTCAGCGATGCTCGGGCGGTGACCAGCCGGGATCCACCACAGGGCCTGGTGCGCCTCGGCCAGGCGTTGGAACCACTCGCGGCGGCGGCTCAGTACGCGCAGGTGATCAGTGTTGTAGGTGAAGTTCCGCAGGGCTTCAACTGACTCCCAGACCGAACAGTTGATCAGGATCATGTCGTCGTTCTCGTCGGGGCGGACACCGGTCGCATTCTCGCCCTCTTCGTCGACCATGCGCCACACGAACCCGGGGCTTCGCTCGGCAAGCGCGTTGATCTCGGGCAGTTGGGCGACAAAGTCGGCCAACTCGGGGCTGTCCAGCGGGGCGACGATGCGGCCGATGTTGACCTGCGCAAGGTGAAAGCCAGTCATGGGCCCAGCATGGCCCGACCTCCCTTCTATGGTCAATGGTTCTTGTTTTTAGAAAGTGCCACGCAACACCCGCCGGGACACGGATCCATCGTCGGCGACCACTGCTCGGGCGCCAGGCCCTCGATCAGCGCGAGATTCATCCCGCAGACCAAGGCGGGGAACTCCTCGGCCAGCCGGTGGAAGGGGCAGTTGTGCAGCCGCAGCGTCTCCCCGTCCCAGAAAGGCTGGTAGCCGCGGGCCCGCAGCACCTCGACCAGGTCACCGGCAGCCGCATCCGCATGTGCCGCACCCGCGGCCTTCGCCGCGGCTTGTAGCTCCCGGTCCAAGCCGGCGTTCTCCACCACCTCGGCGAGCAGCCGACCGGCTGCGTCGTACGACCGAGGCGGGATGGACACGGCGTGCTCACCCTCGGCACGCCGGTACACCTTCGCCGGCCGCCCCGCACCGGGGCCGGTGCGCCCGGACAGCCGTCGGAAGGACATGGCCAGTAGCCCTGCCTCGACCAGCTTGTCCAGATGGAACGCGGCCAGCGATCGGGAAATCCCGGCCGCTTCCGCGGCCGCATCGCGCCCTACCTCACCCGGGGCGGCGGCGACGTGTCGATAGAGCCGACGGCGCACGGGGTCACCCAACACACCCAGCACCGCGAATGCGGAATCTTCAGCAGTCACGCGCCGATTCTATGACCAATGGGAGTATTCAAAACAGCGCCGGGCACTCGCCGCGCGGCCACCCAACGACGGCCGTGACCAGGGCATTCGCAACAAGCGCCAGTGGGCCTGGCCGTCGTCGGCCTACTTCACACCCTGCTGCGGTGACCCCGTCCGAACAACTGACCGTCAGGGGCGAAATGGCTCGGTCGGATCGCGGGGCGAGACGCCCGCACCCAGGACGGACGACGCTCACTGCGTGCCGATGTCGTACGTGGAGCCGTCGGCGACGGCCTTGAGTTTGTCCGGGTTGGCCACGTTGTGGATGGCGGTGATACGGCCGTCGGCGTCGAAGTCGAAGGTGACCGTGGCGACCACGCGTGCCCGCGCGCTGAACACGATGCCCGGCCCGCCATTGATGTCGACGAGTTCGGCTTTCATGTCGGCGGGCTCGATGCCCTGGTAGGTGACGGTGCCGATGGCCGCGAACCAGGCGGCCACCGTGGCCGCGCCCACGACCGGGCGCAGGGCCTGGCGGACCTTGCCGCCGCCGTCGGTCCACAGGGTGACGTCCGGGGAGAGCAGTTCCATCAGGGCGTTGACGTCACCGCCGGTCGCGGCGGCGAAGAACCGCTCGGTGGCCTCGCGCTGCCGCGACCGGTCCGCGGTGAAACGCGGCCGACGGGCCCGCACGTGCTCGCGGGCTCGGTGTGCGGCCTGCCGCACCGCGGCTTCGGAACGCTCCACCGCCTCGGCGATCTCGGCGTGGCTGAAGTCGAAGACCTCCTTCAGCACGAACACCGCGCGCTCCAGCGGGCTGAGCGTCTCGAGCACCACCAGCATGGCCATCGACACCGACTCGGCGTCCGTGACAACCTCGGAGGCGTCCCCGCCGGTGAGTATGGGCTCCGGCAGCCATGGCCCCACATAGGTCTCCCGCTTGTACCGGGTGGATCGCAGCCGTTCCAGCGCAAGGTTCGAGACGATTCGCGTCAGGTACGCCTTGGGGTCGGCCACCTGCGAGCGGTCCGCGGCAGACCATTTGATCCAGGCGTCCTGGACGGCGTCCTCGGCATCGGCCGCGGTGCCGAGGAGGCGGTAGGCCACGGAGAACAGCAGCCGCCGATGCTCGTGGAAGACCTGCTGGTCGGGGCCGGCGGACAGGTTGGTCATCGGGCCTCCCGGACACGGGTGAAGCGGCCCCCGCGGGGCCAGAACGCGCCCGAGGCGGGCATCTTGTTCATACGGCCGTAGGTCGGCCAGGGCGAGGCGGTCACCGTCTCCTTGTAGCGGACCGCCATGCGGCCGGTCAGGCATATCCGGCGTGGGCTGTCATCGGGGCGAGTGAACTGCACCACGGCGTCACCGCGTCCCAGGCTCACCGGCGTGTGGTAGTAGCCGAAGCGGAACGGCTTGGGCTGCTTGCCCCTGAGCACCCGATCGATCGACAGCGCGGCATGCACTCCCGTCGGCATGCCACCCTGGCAGGTACCGTGCATGACGCCGTACCCCTGCCGGATCGCGGCCGCGTCGCCGATCGCGTACACCTCGGGATGGGACACCGACCGCAGCGCGGCGTCGGTGAGGATGCGTCCGCGCTCATCGACGGCCAGCCCGGCGGAGGCCGCCAGTGGCGACACCCGTGTACCGCTCGTCCACAGGACCGCGTCGGCGGCGATGTTCTCCCCGCCCGCCAGCTCCACCGCGTCGGGCAGCACCTTCACCACCTCGACCCCGGAGCGCACCTTCACGCCCAGCCGGTCGAGCGCTGCGTGCACGTACGCCTTGGCCTTCGGGTTCATGGCCGCACCAGGCTCGGCCCGGCCCAGCAGCACGACGTTCAACTCCGGATGCCGCTCGGCGATCTCTGCGGCCGACTCGATGCCGGTCAGCCCGCTGCCGACCACCACCACCGTGCCGCTGCAGAGCCGCCCCAGCCGCGCGGCCAGCAACTCGGCGTCCTGGGCACTGCTGAGGATGTAGGCGTGGTCCTCGACCCCTGGCACCGCCGAAGTGTCGGCCACACTGCCCAACCCGTACACCAACGTGTCGTAGTGCACGATCCGGTCGTCGTCGATCCGCACGGTCTTCGCCTTCGCGTCCACCGCCGTCACCCAGCCGCGCACGAACTGCGCGCCCGTGCCGGCCAGCAGCTCCGGGATGCTCAGCTCGGCGAGCCGCTGTCCGGTCGCCGTCATGTGCAGCCGCATGCGCTCGGTGAACCGCTCCTGCGTGTTCACCACGGTCACCCGCACCCCCTCGCGCCGCTTGACCCGAGCCGCGAGCTGGACGGCCGCGGACATGCCCGCGTACCCAGCCCCCAGGATCACCACGCGATGTGCGGTCGCCGTGCCGCTCTCCTTCTGTGCGTTCATCGTTCCGTCCTCCTCGGCTCGCTTGCTGATGCCCACCAGATGGGAGCAGGCGGCCCGGACGTGACATGGCCGGATGTGACGTGAGACACAGCCCGGATGGAGGCACGCCAGACGGCGGTCGAAGGGGTGCGTGAAGCCGTCATGACTCGCGGCCGTGACGACTGCCGGCCCCGGGGCACGGGCCAGCAGGAAGTCTCCGGTCAAGAAGAAGACGGTCAGGACAAGTTCGGGACGAACGCGCCGTTCGGGCCGCCCGGTCGTCGGCAAGGCGGCGAACACCTGCCGTACCCCGGCGGGGTCGTCCTTGGCGAACCGATCCGCCTGGGCCAGGCCTCGGGCATCGGAGCCGCGCACATGCTGTTCGCCGACCGACAAGGCGTCCGGCCAGAGGCCGGAGACGTCCGCAAGGTCGTGACCGCGGTCATCGCCGGCACCTCGTCCCAGATCACCTGAGACGAGAAGCGAACCGGACCAGAGCACTTGAGACTCAGACCATACCGACGGAGACGGACAGTCCTTTCGTCATGTCCCGGAGCGTCACCGTTGTCCTGTGAGCGCGGGCGTGAGGCCGAACGTCGGCACCAGGCTCGGGTCGTTGAACGCCGCGATGCGGGCGATGCGGGCGCCGATCAGGGTCAGGACCTGGACGCCGTACGCCTCGTACCGGCCGTCGCCTGTGCACTTGTAGACGACGAGGGCGGGCTGACCGTTGGCTCGGGTCGGCACCATCCGCCACAGGTCCCTGCGGAATACCCGACTGGCCAGGAATCCGACGACGGCCCGCCGACCGGTGAACCAGGTCGGGATCGGCGGCATCTCCATCTCGACATCGGCCCGCAGAAGGTTGATCAGCGCGTCGGGGTCGGCCCGGGTGAATGCGTCGACGTAGTTGTCGAGCAGGGTTCGCCGGGTCTCCGCGTCCGGCTCGGCCAGGTCGTCCTCGACTGGTTCGGCCTCGGCCAGGCGGGCCCGGGCACGGCGCAGCGTGCTGTCGACGGCCGCGGTCGTCGTTTCCAGCATCTCGGCCACCTCGGCGGTCCGGAACGCCAGCACGTCGCGCAACGTCAGCACGGCCCGCTGCCGGGCGGACAGGAACTGGAGTGCGGCGATAAAGGCGAGCCGCACTCCCGTCCTCCTGGCCGCTATTGCCGCCGGGTCGTCGGCGCCGACCAGCGCGTCGGGCGCCGGCTGGAGCCAGGCCACCGACGGCTCGCGGGGAGCCACAGCCACCCGATGATCGTCCGAAGGCGCACCCAGTCCCGACGGAAGCGGCCGCCGGGAGCGTGTTTCCAGCGCTGTCAGGCAGGCCCTGGTGGCAATCTTGTAGAGCCACCGCCGCACCGAGGAGCGGCCCTCGAACCGGTCGAACGCACGCCACGCACGCAGGTAGGTCTCCTGCACCAGGTCCTCGGCGTCATGGATCGAGCCGAGCATCCGGTAGCAGTGCGCGAGCAACTCCGGCCGGAACGGCTCAGCCAGGGTTGCGAATTCGGTGTCCGGCGGCATCTCGGCTTCTCCCAGGGGGGTGCGGTCCACTGTGGGCGGCGGCTCAGGCGACCGGACGCAGTCCCGCGCCGCTGACCTGGTACTCCGGATTGCTGCCGGGGTCCTGGGCGACTTCCACGACGGCCTTGGCGACCTGGTCCGCGGTGAGGATCGGCTGCAGGCCCTTGACGAAGGTGTCCCGGTCGACGCCCTGACGCGCGGCGTAGCCCGCGACCCCGACCGAGCCGACGCCGCCGGCCGGGGTCAGCGTCGGAAGCAGCGCGTGGAACCGGATGCCAAGACCGGCCCGCTCCGACTCGTCGGCCGCGTACCCGCGGAGGTATCGGATGGCGGCCTTGGCGCTGGCGTATCCGCCGCTGAGCGGAGAGCCGCCCAGGACGGCTCCACTGGACATTGCGAGGACCACGCTGCCCGGCGCCAGGGGCTCCCGCAGCGCCGCCCGCATCCAGGTGAAGACATGCCGGGTGTCGACCTGCCAGTTGCGGCTGAAGGTTTCCCAGGTCTGCTCGTGCACGGGCGCCATGTGCGGTGCGACCCCGGCGTTGAGGACGAGCAGGCTGGGACGGTGCGCGCGGATCACCTCTTGCGCGAGCGCTTCGTCGGTGGCATCGGCGGCTACGGGTGTGAAGCCTTCGCCGAGTTCGTCTCGTACGGCGCGCAGCTCCTGCTCGTCGCGGGCGATGCCGACGACGCTGGTGCCCGCGGCCACGAGGGCGGCTGCGATCGCGCGCCCGAAGCCGCGGCTGGCGCCGGTGACGACGGCGGTCTGGAAGGGATCGGACATCGGACACTCCGCAGTGGTTGTCGGGTTCGGTCCGCATAAAGACCAGCCGCAGGAGGAAAACCCGTCGCCACAGCTGAATCAGGGATAGTGATATGGGTCACATGTGCGCGGGCGGTTCGCGTTCGGCGCTGTGGAGGAGGCGCTGGGCGCGTAGTGCCAGTCCGCGAAGCTTCCACCTTGCTTTCGGGCAGGGTGCCCGGTCCTTCAGGGCCGGGGTGAATGCCCGCTCCCGCGTAGCGGGGCAGGGGAAGCCGAATCGCCGTGAGGGCGATTCGGTGTTGCGGAAGGTACGGCGCTGAGGCCGACCTCAAGCAGGTGCAGTATCTCGGAGTTGAGGGACCGCCGGTCGGCGGCCGCCTGGTCGGTCAGCCGTTGGTGGAGGTCTTCGGGGAGGCGCAGCGTAAACTTGATCATGCCGCTATTGTGCCGCTACGATGGTGGCATGTCACGTTTCCGGCTGTACCCGACGAGCGGACAGGCGGGCATCATGCTCGACCACTGCGCGCACGCGAGGTACGTGTGGAACCTGGCCGTCGAGCAGCACGCGCACTGGCACAAGGGCCGCAAGTCCGCGCCCGGCTTCGCCGAGCAGTGCCGCCAGCTCACCGAGGCCCGGCGTGAGAACGCATGGCTGGCGGCCGGGAACGCCGATGTGCAGCAGCAGGCCCTGAAGGACTTCGCCAGGGCCAAGAACGCCCGCTTCGCTTCTGGCTTCGGTGAGCCGGCCTGGCGCAGGAAGTACGTGCACGAGGGCTTCCGCGTCATCGGTACCGACCGGATTGCGGAGTTCGAGGCGGACGGGTCGCCGAGGCTGAACGCG
>NZ_JBEOZU010000111.1:0-6085 GCF_040298185.1 Streptomyces sp. NPDC001634
GCACCGCCCGCCGTCGTATTCTCAGACGGCGGGCGGTGCGGCCTTTACTGAAGACAGGGCGATCTCAGAACCCACGTCGTACAGAAATTCCCCCGTTCCTGCCCGGTGCTCAGTCGACGGTCAGCCTGTAAACCGTCAGGACATTTCCATCGACTGAAACATGGGAATCCAGCCCGCCTGTCCCCAGCCTGGGGATGGCCTTGCTCACGGCCTGAAGTTCGGCCGCGCTGAGAACGGCGGTGGCGGCCTTGATGATATTGATCAAGGTTGTCTCGGGTACTTCCTGGTGCGCATCACCAGGGAGCAAAATCACTGGCTCGCCGGTACTACCGCGGACGACAGCGGTCATGGAAGTTCCTTGTACGACAAGCACCTGCTACCCCTCTCGCCAACGCGCATTTCCAACCCGCTGGTCCTGGCACGGCCAGAGGATATCCGTAACGCTCCCTGGTGGCCGTGAGCGTGTTGCTGCCGCTTTCCTCCGTAAAGATCCCGCCAGGCCCAAGAGCTCCCCCGTCACTGCTGGTCACGGGTGAAATGATCCTGCCGTGGCCGGTGTGATCACGGCGTCGAAGCCGTCCTGGACAGCCCGGGCTGAGCCTGCGTCAGCCGGCACGCTGATCACCGCGATGGGGCGTGAAGGCGCACATGGTGCGCAACAGGCCGGCCGAGCCGCCCACCAGGGGATGACCGGGTCTTGCCGGCCGCCGCGAACCGGAGGGCGAACCCGGCACCGCGGCAGCCGGCCTCGCTGTCCGGTGAGGCAACCGCAACGGCTGCGCGGCGTGAAAGCTGTCCGGCGCGCCCAAACGCCGCGGCCGCACCAGGATGATCGCAAACGGTGGCTTACCCGGCGCACCGAACAGGGCCGCCGCGGCGGTTCAGCGCCTGCTCGCGCCCGTACAGGTCAACCCCGCGCGCCACACGTCTCGCTCGAAATGGGGCCGCAGCCCGGCCAGTTGACCCTTCTCGCACCGGATGCGCGCTGCAAAGCGGCACAGCATGCAGGACATCGTGACGGGCCGGCAACCCCGCCCCTTTCCCGGCACAGCCGGCGCCGGCTACGGCCGTCCTGCAGGTGCGCCTCCAACGTCAGCGCCGGTCAGGATCCGGCCGATCGTGCAGCGGGTGGTTTTGGCGTCGGCCCGCCTCTGCACCGCTGTGGGTTACCCCTCGTACAACAGCCCCCCGTCGCGGGCTGCGTCGATCTCCACCTGAAGTTTGATCGCCTGGACGATGCTCCCGCTGAGTGTCTTGCGGATGATGGGATCGGTGATCCCCCACGCATTCATGGCCTCGTCCGGGGACAGTGCCGCCGAGCTCACCTCCCGGCTTGCGGGCCGGGGTCCTCGTTGTTCAGGAATCAGGCCGCTCTCCACCAGCATCCTCCCGTGATCGAGGTTGAGGACCGTCGCCCACGTCGTCAGCTGCGAGGGCAGCGGCAATGTCTTGCCTTCCAGTGTCCGGCTGATGGTGGTCAGACTCAGGCCGGTCACGGCCGCCAACTGCGCCCGGCCGCCCTGCCGACGGCGCACGTCGTACCCGGCCGCGGTCGCGACCGCCGTGAGATACGCGCCGATGCGCTGCGCCTGAGCCTGCCGCGTCGCCCGACTTCCGTGGGGGGAATCTTCCATGCTCCGCATGCTCGGGAGGGTAGCGCGCATGCATGCAGTCGCACGCTAGTTGCATGCATGCACCTTTGCAGGTCAAGGGCCTAGATCAGCGTTCTTGCAGGCCAAGTCGTCGATCTCGCACTTTTGTGCGATTCAAAATACTCTTGCGTCACTTCAGGTTGGCAACTTGCATACGTTGCGTGCGTGTGGGTCAGCCGCACGGATGCACGTCCCTGAGGGGGTCTTTTGACCATGCTCCGCCTCCACATGGCCACGCTCCTGGTAAAGGCCCAGGAACTCGGTGACCAAAGCGTCGCCGACGTGGCGCAGCGCACCGGTATCAGCAGATCGACGCTCCACCGGCTCGCGGCCGGGACGAAACAACCGAGCCTGGACACGCTCTGGGCCCTGCGCGACGCCTACGGGGTCCGGCTCGACACTCTCGTCTACGACGACCCGCAGGCCACGCGGCACACCGCCGCCTCGCTCCGGCCACAGGCGCCCGCACGCATCCGGCGCCGACGCCAGGGCGCCTGACAGTCCTCCCCTACCCGCTGCGGGCCGCGACCCGGGGCGGTCCCCCACATGATCGGCCTACCACCCTTCATCCACTCACGATCGGGAGCATTCCTTGACCACTCAGGCTCACGCCGTATCCGGCGGCCCCACCACGAGGGAACCGGCCCTCATCACCCGTGCCAAGCAAGGGGATCCCGAAGCATTCGGCGAGTTGTACCGGATGCACCACGACGTGATCGCCACCTATATCGGCCACCGCCTCACCTCGAACCCGACGCTGGCCGAGGACCTCACCGCCGACGTCTTCATGAAGGCATGGGCCAAAATCGGCACCTTCCGATGGACCGGCACGCCGATCCGTGCCTGGCTGTGCACCATCGCCCACAACGTCATCGCCGACCACTTCAAGATCGCCGCGACACGGCGTCTCACCTTCGTCGACCAGATCACCCACGTGGGAGACGCCTGGACAACCCCCGTCAGTGCCACCGAGGAGACGGTCCTGTCCACCCTCGACGTCGTCGGCCTGCACGACGCCCTGTCCGGGATCACACCGCGTCAGCAGGCCGTCATCCGGCTGCGGTTCCTGGGCGAACTGTCCGTCAGCGAAACCGCCCGCACCCTGGGAACCACCGACGCCGCCGTCAAAACCCTCCAATGGCGCGCACTCGACTCCCTCCGCAAGGCCTACGCGGGAGCCGCCGCATGACAACCATCCCCGAAAACCCCACCGACATCGAACACGAACTGGTCGAACAGCTCGGCCAACTGGCCCGCAGATTCGTCGCCGACCTACAGGCACAGGGCCGCCTGGTGGAAACCGGCGGCGCGCAGGTACTCAAACGGCTACAGGAACAGGACCAAACGCAGCACAGCCTGCGGGAGGCCGACAAGGATGCCGACGTAGCGCAGCGCAGCCTGCGCGGGGCCGACAAGGTCGCCGACGAAGCGCAGCACAGCCTGCGGGTGGCCGACAAGGATGCCGACGTAGCGCAGCGCAGCCTGCGGGTGGCCGACAAGGTCGCCGATGAAGTGCAGCGCAGCCTGCGCGGGGCCGTCAAGGATGCCGATGAAGCGCAGCGCGGCCTGCGCGGGGCCGACAAGGATGCCGACGTAGCGCAGCGCAGCCTGCGGGTGGCCGACAAGGTCGCCGACGTAGCGCAGCACAGCCTGCGCGGGGCCGACAAGGACGCCGACGAAGCCCAGCACAGCCTGCGCGAGGCAGACGAAGGCGCCTGCGACATCATCGAATTCGCTCCGAGCCCCAAACCGCCCACCCCCACACCTCAGGCGCACACACCCAGGACGCACACACCCCACCCACCACTGACCGTGCCACAGCCGGCCGGCGCGCCCACCGTCGAACACACCCCCACCATCAACCCGGCCACAAGCACCCAGGACCCTTCGACAGCCGACCAGGCGCAGGCCCGGGCGGCCACCACAGCGGCCAGGCTGCAGGCCGAAAACATCCATCGACTCGAGGTCATGCAGATCACCTCGGACCATGAGCGCGTCATCATCCGCATCCGCGCCCTGTCGCTCAGCGACTGGGAATACTGGCTGGCCGCAATCGGCGCACCACTCGACGCACCGACCCACCGCGCCCCAGGGGCCCAGATCGCCGCCGGACAGATCGACGGCATCGACGTCCACCTCACCGCACACGAGGTGCCCCGCCTCCTCGACGAAGCCGCACAAAACGCCGAGGATCCCTTCCACCTGGCAGGCCGCATCTACGACCTCGCCCGCGGCCAGATCGACCGCCACGGCCAGACCTGGCTCCACCACGGCCAACGCCAAAACGACGACGTGCCACTACTGACCCTCTACGGCACCAGCGGCCCCCTCTACCCACTCACCTCCATCATCATGGCCAACGGCCCCCTCACCTCCGGCCCCGCCCGCACCCCCACACCCAGACCCACCACCACCCAACCCCAAGACACCCAGTGAACACCCACCCCGACCCCCACCCCAGCCGACCCAACACCAGCCCCGACCACAGAGCTCGGGGCCTGTTGGCGCACGAGCAGGCGGAGCTCGTTCCCAGCGCACGCGCAGCGGACGGAAGCCGTGCAGTCAGGCAGTTGGTCCGCTCGGTCACCCACCGGTAGACGCCCAGACCGCTGCCGTGCTCAGTGCCGCGGCGTCCGATGGCAGGCACGATGCCGCGCGCGGACCTCCTTGCGGTGGCAGTCGTGGTCGTAGCCGTGGTCGGCGAAGACCGTGACCGTCCTGCGGCGGAGCCGACCGACCCGGCCGCGGACGGGTGGGACGGCGTCGAGCAGGGGCAGGAGCTGGGTGACGTCGTTGCGGTTGCGGCAGGTCAGGATCACGGCGAGCGGGGTGCCGCACAGCACCTGCCGGTCCGGCAACGGCTTACGGCCCGGATACCGGAACCTGCGTTCCGTCCTCGGCAGCAGCGGCTCGATGCGCTTCCACAGCTCATCCGACACGATCCACGGGGATTCCCCCACGCGCACTACGCTCAACCAGCGACCCGGACACGGCCCACAACGCCGATCCACCTCATTGTGTCAGCCGTTGTAAGAGACGGCCTGGTTGCGCCGGTCGGCCACGGCCCACGACGCGATCGCGACGGCCCCGGCCACCCCGAACACGGCGGGCCAGGCGCCCACCTTCTTGGCCAGCGGATGTGACCCGGCGAAGGCGGCGACGTACGCGGCGGTCAGCGCCCCGGCCGCCACACCGCCGGCCTGCTTGCGCCACCGCTGCGCGGCCGCGGCCCCCGCGACGGCCAGCACGGCCCCGCCGAGCTGCCGCTTCTTGCTCCAGCGGGCAACCCCGTACCCGCCGACGAGCCCGCTCGCGGCCACCACTGCCGTAGGAACCTTCGCCATCGCTGACTGCCTCCTTGCTTGTGCGTGATCGGCCATCCCAGTGGCCACTCCGTTTGCCGACCGGATGTCAATCCGGTGGCCGGTCCGGAGGGAACGAGGCTAACTCCGCGCGTGGGGGCGGCAGGGTGCCGGGGTCGGGCCGGGCGCGCCGCGGAGGGGCTGGAACGGTGCCGGCACGGATGCATGCCGCGATCAGCGCGTTCCTCGGGACGGCCTCGGACTGTGACCACCCCCGGACACGGTGAGACGCACGTCACATCCATCCGCCTCGCCCGGTCGTCACATCCCCGCGCGCCGCTCCGTCAGTGCTGTGTAACGGTCAATACAGCGAGGAGATCACCATGGAAGCGCGTCTCAACTACTACGCCAGCCCTGTCGCCGCCAAGTTCGCGAAGTACATCAACTCGGCGGGCAAGGTCGTCACCGACTCGACGCTGCCGGCCGCGACGCAGGAGCTGGTGAAGATCCGCGCCAGCCAGATCAACGGCTGCGGCTTCTGCACCGACATGCACACCAAGGACGCCGCCCATGCCGGGGAGACCTCGGTGCGCCTCAATCTGATCGCGGCCTGGCGTGAGGCGAAGGTCTTCACCGAGGCCGAGCGGGCCGCCCTCGAACTGACCGAACAGGGCACCCGCATCGCCGACGCCGCCGGCGGTGTCAGCGACGAGGCCTGGGCGAACGCCGCCAAGCACTACGACGAGGAGCAGCTCGCCGCCCTGGTCTCGCTCATCGCCCTCATCAACACCTACAACCGTATGAACGTCATCGTCCAGCAGCCCGCCGGCGACTACCAGCCGGGCCAGTTCGGCTGAGTCGCGGGAGGACAGAGCCCTAAGGTCGGAGCCCGGAGTCGAAGCCTGGAGGTCGGAGCCCGGAGTCGAAGCCTGGAGGACCGAGCCCGGAGTCGAAGCCTGGAGGACCGAGCCCGGAGTCGAAGCCTGGAGGACCGAGCCCGCAGTCGAAGCCCGGAGGACCGAGCCCGCAGTCGAAGCCCGGAGGACCGAGCCCGCAGTCGAAGCCCGGAGGACGGATCCCGGAGGCGGGGGCCGCGCCCAGGGGGCCCCCCCGCCGGGCAGCACCCCCACG
>NZ_JBEOZU010000111.1:6095-26750 GCF_040298185.1 Streptomyces sp. NPDC001634
CCCTCCCCGGTCGCCCGCCCCCCGATGTCCTCGCCGGTCGCCCGCACCCGGGGGGGGGGGCCCGGCCGCGGCCCCCCCCGCCTCCGGGATCCACCCATGAGGGGCCGACGGCCGGATCCAGCCTGCGCCGTCCCCATGCCCGGTTGTTCTGTGTATCGATACGGATACAATCTGTAGTGATCGAAAGTGCAACCAAGTCGAGTGGAGGCGGAGATGACCCGCGCCTGGGAGGCCGACCCGTCCGCGTTATTCAAACGACGGCTGGGGAAGTCGGCCAAAGAGCTGGGTAATTCGGACAACCGCGATGAATGCCCGGACATTTGGCAGCTCGACAACGGTGATATCGCCGTCATCGGCAGGGATCTCACGGCCGCCTACCGCTCCCGCCTCCCGGACGGAGTGGCCCTCGCCCCGGACGAACGCCTGGTGGTCATCCCCGGAGTCATGCTCAGCTCGGCGAAGGCAGACATCCCCGATGCTTGACCTACTCCCCCCGATTCTCGTACCCGAACGGGGCGAACGGCTCCCCCGCGACGCCTACCGGCGGGACTTCCGCGTGCGTGACGCGGTGCTTCGTCATGCCGACTCCTGGAAGCTGGAGCGCCGGCAGCACTTCGAGGAGCAGGGCAGCCCCAGCCGGGACGCGCTGCGCCGAGGAGAGTGGGAGAAGGCTCTGCGGCTCCTCGGGGAGCGGCGCGACGCGCTGCGTGCCGCCGCCCAGGAGGACGAACGCAAGGAGCACCGCTTCCACCGCGTGCGGGTGATCGAGAAGCCGCTGACACCGTATGTGCACTGGGAGCTCTACTCGCATCGCCAGCGCGCCGAATACGGAGAACGGATCCGTGTCGTCACCGCCGAACAAGTGGCTTCGGCGGAGCGCGAGTGCCCGCTGCCGGAAATCGTCGTCCTCGGCCGAAGCACCCTCTTCCAGGTCCTCTACCAGATCCTCTACACCGAGACGGGAGCCGCAGCCGGCGCGGTCCGCTACACCGGCCACGATCTGGTCAGCGGCTGGGCGAACTACATCAGAACGCTCTACGAGGCGGGGGAAGACGTAAGGACCTACTTCGAGCGCGAGGTGGCCCACCTCCCACCGCCCCAGCCGCCGCTCTAGTCGGCCCCGGCCTCCCCGGCGCCGCAGCGGTCGAAGCAGCCGTACAGCACACCAGGACGGAGTAAGCGATCACTGAGTCCAGCTCTGACGACAAGCGCCCCGGCAGCACGCACTCTGAACTGTCGGGGTCGTCCTCCCATGACGTCGTACAGGCCAGGGACATCGCCGGAGGCATCCACTTTCACACATTGCACGAAGGGGAGAGGCCGAACCGCGGCAGCGGCTCCGCACACCCCACGCCCCGGCAACTGCCCGCCAACGTACGCGACTTCGTCAACCGCACCGACGAGCTCGACCAGCTGAACGCGGTATTGGCCTCAGAGGGCGACGAACCGCTCGTCGTGTCGGTGTACGTGATCGCCGGCACCGCCGGGGCCGGCAAGACCTCGCTCGCGCTGCGCTGGGCCCACCAGGTCCGCGACCGCTTTCCGGACGGTCAGCTCTACGTCAATCTGCGCGGTTACGACCCCGGGCAGCCGGTCACCGCCCGGGAGGCCCTGCACCGCTTTCTGACCTCACTGGGGGTGGGCGCACAGTCCGTACCGCAGGACCTCGACGCCGCTGCGGCGCTCTACCGTTCCCTGCTGGCCGACCGCAGGGTCCTGGTCGTCCTCGACAACGCGGCCACCGTGGGACAGGTCCGCCCGTTGTTGCCCGGAAGCGCGAGCAGCCTGGTCGTCGTCACCAGTCGCAGCCGGTTGTCCGGCCTCGCCGTCCGGGACGGGGCACGGCGCATCACCCTGGGAACGCTGCCCGAGCGCGAGGCCATCGCCCTGCTGCGGGCGGTGACCGCCGGGTACCGGCCCGAGGACGACGAACAGCAACTCGCCGAACTGGCCCAGCTGTGCGCGCGGCTGCCGCTGGCCCTGCGCATCGCCGCCGAACGGGCGGCCAGCCACCCCCATATGCGGCTGGACGATCTGACGGCCGATCTACGGGACGAATCCGCCCTGTGGGACGCCCTGAGCACCGGCGACGACGAAGAGGCCGAAGCCGTCCGCACCGTCTTCGCCTGGTCCTACCGCGCCCTGCCCGACCAGGCCGCCCGGCTCTTCCGGCTGCTCGGCCTGCATCCCGGCCCCGAGTTCGGCCTGGAGGCCGCCGCGGCCCTCACCGGAGCGACCACGAGCCGGGCCCGCCAGCTGCTGGACTCCCTGGTCGGCGCCCACCTGCTGGAGCAGACCGCCCCGGACCGCTACCAGTTCCACGATCTGCTGCGCGCCTACTCCATCGACCAGGCACAGCACGAGGAGCCACCGGAGGAACGGAGGGCCGCGCTGCGCCGCGTCCTGGAGTGGTATCTCGTCACCGCTGACGCCGCCCAGAGCTGGATCAGCCCGGCCGAGGACCGACTGGACCTCGCCCCGCCGCCCGACGGCGTACGCCCCCTGTCCTTCGCCGACTACGACGCCGCTGTGGACTGGGCCGAGCGCGAACACACCAACCTTCTGCAGGCGGTCCGCACAGCGGCCGCCGCCGCCGGGGACGACCGGCTCGCCTGGCAGCTGTGCGCCGTACTGTTCCATGCACAGTTCCCCTCCGCGGCGGGCGCCGACTGGCTCGGCGTGGGCCGTATCGGCCTGGAAGCGGCAGGCCGGTCAGGTGATCGCGCCGCCGAGGGCCTGCTGTTCACGGACCTGGGGATGGCCTACGCACGCGTCAACCGCCTCGCGGAGAGCCTCGCATGCCACCGGAGCGCACTGGAGATCTGGGTCGAACTGGGTGACCGCCTCAACGAGGCCCACTCGCTCAACCTGATCGGGCTGCACCACCTCCACCGCAGGAGTCTCGGCGCCGCCGCCCACTGCTTCGATCAGGCCATCGCCGTCTTCGAGGAAGAGGGCTCGGCCCAGTGGGCCGCCACCGCGCTGTCCAACCTCGCCACCGCCTACTACCGAGCAGGCGGCCTTCCCCAAGCCGCGGCGGCCATCGAGCGGGCCCTGGCGGCACACCGCGCCCTGAACGACAAGCGGGGCGAGGGCAACATCCTCCACATCCTGAGCTGCCTCCAGCGCGAACAGGGCGATATCGCCGGGTCCCTGACGTCCGCTCAGACCGCAGTCGACATCGCCCTGGGCCTCCGCAACCTCCGCCTGGAGGCCTACTGGCTGCTCACCCTTGGCGACGCCCAGCAGGCAGCAGGCCGTCCGGGCGACGCGCTGAGCTCCTACCAGCGCTCCGCCACGCTCCAACAACGCCTCGGAGACCGCAACAAACAGGCTCTCGCCTGGCACCGTACGGGGGAGGCGTACCGTCGACTCGACCGCCACACCGAGGCAGCCGACTTCCACCGTCAGGCCGCCGCCACCCACCGTGACCTCGGCGACGCCTGGCACGAGGCCCTGTCCCTCGACGGCCTGGGCACGGCCCTGCTCGACGAGGACCCCGAGGCGGCGCGTCGGTACTGGACCAAGGCGCTGAGCCTCCTCGTCGACTACGACGATCCACGAGCGGCCGCGACCCGCACCAGCCTCGAACACCGACTGGCGGAAGCAGGCTGAGCCGGCCGTCCAACTCGCCGGTCCGGTGATTGCTCCGGGCACCACCGATCGCCACCATGAACCCGTGGTCGGGGTCCCGGGCTGGGTGTGGCGAGGAGGACCGGTCCGGAGGTCGGTGAGCGTCGGTCTGCCGGTCGGCATCTTCTTCGGCTCCCTGGTGCTGGTCGAGTCGGGATCGTGGGCGGCCGCGGCCGTCGTGCTCCTCGTCCTGACCCCCTTCTACGGAATCAGGACGGCCCGCCGGATGAGCAGAGCCTGGCCCGGAGCCAAGGACCTGACCCCGGCCGACCGGGCAGCGGTGGTGCGCGCCACCCGCCGCGGCGAAGGCATCGACGACGCCCGGCTGGCGCCCGCGGTCATCGACTACAGCACCGGCCTGCGCAGAGCCGCGGAACGAGACCGTCTGATCCCGTGGGTGATCCTGCTCGTCACGGTCCTCGCTGTGGCTCTGGCGCTGTACGACACCTTCAGGGGATCAACCGGGGAGGCGTGGGCGTCGTGGCTGCTGGTCGCGCTCTGTCTGGCGGAGCTGACGTGGTGGCCCAGGAAGCAGGCGCGCATCATGGCCGGCGCGCAACGGGCGGAAAGGCCGGCCCGTCACGCCTTGCACGGGTAAACCGGGTGACTCCAGGCATCAGTTGTTCCAGGATGAGAGTGCGTCAGATGCTCCATGCCACGCGGAACTCTGCGGTCAAGGGCCGCTTCCGTGTGCGCTTGTGGCGACTGGTCATCACAACACGGGGGTGTTGAAGTGTCATCCAGTCATGTCCGCAGTACCGGAACGGCCGTCGCGCTGGCCACGGTCTCCGCGATCGCGTTGGCCACCCCGGCGCAAGCCGGCGCCGCACAGCCTTCGGCCCCGACGACCAGGACGGTCGGCTACTTCTCCGACAAGCCACTGCCCACGGGCAAGTCCACCGCGGTGTCCGGCCTTCCGGCCTCCGCCCGGGCCCAGTTGGCGGGACGCGGCGGCGCGTCACCGCAGACGGACACGCCCAGGGGATACAAGCTCCGCAAGGGCAGGCTCGTCACCGACTACATCTACAAGTCGGCCGATGTGTGGGCCATCGAGGCACGCTGTGACTCCGACGGCTGCCATCCCGTCCAGCAGATCAAGCTCGCCCTCAAGGAGTACGCACGGGGACGTACGTCGAGAAAGTGGGAGCTGACCTTCTACGGCAGCCACTGGTCCGGTCCGTCGCACTTCAGCATGGAGTACTACTACCAGTGCGGCGTCAATATCAGCGGAGCCACGGACAAGACCTGTTCAAGCTGGCGGCGCGACGGAGCTCAGGGCTCCTCGTCCGGCGTTGCCGTCAACGAGCAGCAGATCGTCCGTGACTTCGGCAACACGAACGTGGTCACCAAGTTTCCGATGATCAACCTGATGGTCGAGTTCAACGACGGTTCGTGGGCCATCGGTGACGACGGGAAACGAGGTGAGAAGTTCCGCGGATGGGACGTCTGCGTCACCAGGACGACCACGAAGATGTGCCACAGTACTGGCGACGGCGGTTGACCTGAACCGAAAGGCAGCGGTGCACCGATGGTGAGCTGGACAGAGCTGCTGGAATCGCTCGACCGCACTCCCAAACCGGCGGTGGTCGGCCTCCATACCTCGGTCCAGCCGCGCCGCGACGACGGACGGGGCTGGCCGCCGGCCAGCCCCGTGCGGATGACCGTCCGTTTCGCCTACCGGCCTTCCGGTGACTGGTTCTTCGACTACGGCCACGGAGATGTCTCGTTCACTTCTGCCGACACCTCTCCCGAGCCGGAAGCGGGCTCCGGACCCGGCGCGGAGGGCTATCCCGCCGGGCTTGCCTTCGGCCCGGAGTTTCCATGGGATCTCGATCCTTCACCGGAGCGGCTCATCACCTGTGTCCACAGCCCCGCTCTGGCCGAGGCGACGGCGGTGAACAGCCCCGAGGCGGTCCGCCACGACGGCCGGGACGCCTGGGCGGTCGTCCTGCGCACCCCTTCTCTCCACCATCCGTTGCGGGTGACCGTCGATACGACGGCCGGCATCCTGCTGGCGGCCGAGGTGGAGGCCGTGGGCTACCGGGAGGAGCTGACCGGGCTGGAGTTCCCGGCCGAACTGCCGAACAGTTTGTTCGAGTGGAACGAGGCCCTGGCGGCAGCGGAGAAGAGCCAGCAGGAGAGGTTCGAGCAGGCCGCCGCCCACTACCGCGAGCTGCCGCGGCTCCTCCCGGCCTACTGGCCCGGCGGTCTCGACGACGCAGAGCCCTCGCTCATCGACGCCGACCTCACCACGGGGCTGCTCGCCCTCGACCTCGGCTGCAATCCTGAACAAGGCGACGGCCCGAGCATGGCCATGCTCATCCGCCAGCCGCCGAACACTCCGCTGTACCAGCCGGGCTGGGTCTCGGATCCCGAGACGTACGTCCACCACTGGCAGGACGCCGACTGGCAGTGGACCCTTGCGCTGCAAGGACGACCGCTGACCCGCGAAGAACTGGAACGCGTCATCGCCTCCCTGCCCCGGCACAACTGAGATCCGGGACGGAGGCGTCCTTGGAGCCGTCCAAGGACGCCGAGCCGGAGCTCAGACCCAGTCCAGCGACCGATGCGGCTCGTCCGGAAGCTCCACCTTGATCGTGTCGCCGGACCGCACCACGCCGCCCTCCTTCACGATGCTCATGATCCCGGCCTTGCGCACGACGTTGCCGTCGTCGTCCCGCCCGACGACCTGCTTCAGCAGCCCGCTCCGGAAGTTGTCGATCTGCAGACAGGGATTGCGCAGCCCGGTCACCTCGACGACGGCTTCGCCACCGATGCGCAGCAAGGCACCCACGGGCAGACCGAGCAGATCAATGCCGCGGGTGGTGATGTTCTCCCCGAGCTGCCCGGGCGCCACCTGGAACCCCGCTGCACCGACCTCGTCGAAGAGTTCTTCATGCATGAGGTGAACCTGACGCAGGTTGGGCTGTGTGGGGTCCTTCGCGACGCGCGAGCGGTGCTTGACCGTCACACCTGCGTGAACGTCCCCCTCGACACCCAGCCCGGCGAGCAAGGTGATGCTCTCGCGGTTCGGCTTGGTGAACGAGTACACGTCGTTACTACTGACCGCCGTCACAATCCCGCTCATGTACGAACCCCCTCTTCGTCAGCGCTGATCAACTATGACCCTAACCCGCAGGTCACGGTGTTGGCCCTCACCGTTGGTACAGCTGCCACATGGCGAGTTCGCCGTCATGCGCGCGCAGGCGTTCGACCGCCTCTTCGAGGGTGCGCCGCTCGGTGAGTTCATAGAAGAGGAACAACGGGGCGAACACACTCGCGTAGCCGAACGGCGCCTCACGCGGGGCGATATAGACCCGGGCGCCGGCATCGAGGAAGGCATCGGCCAGCGCGGGATCCCCGGTGTCGCAGCCGGTGGCGACGACGACACTGCCCGGCAAACGGAAGTACTGGCGTATCCGGTCGGGGCCCAGGGCGCCGTTGAACGGCTGGAATCGGGCCAGTTCCTCGGCAAGCTCCGGAATGAGGATGCGCCCTTCGTCCCCGTGACAGCACACGATCACATACGGCGCGATCGGCCGGTTCCCGTCCAGCGCCGCCACCAGGTGGCGAGGCTGGCCGATACGCAGGTAGTTCACCCGGACACCGAACACTTCGAGCGCATCCCGCAACGGGCGCGCGGACCCGTCCTCGATGTCGATCAGATCGACCTCGGTCCAGGCCAGACGACCGGCCTGCACGTCACGCACTCTCGATGGACGCTGAGTCGCCAGCCACCGGGCCTCTTCATCGAGAGTCACTCTCCCAAGATGCCATGGCCACGTCGCGTGCGGCCCCCAACCAGTCATGAAAGGGTCGGCCGTCCACCCACCCCGAACCGCAGCCCCCGCAGACACGGCCTTCTGTCAAATGCAGGCTGAACTGGACAACTGACCGCCCTGCCCCGGAACCAGACCTGTGACGTTTGAGCACTCTGCTGCGCTGGATGCTTCGGGGCACTCGTCTGACAGCTGTGCCCAAGCTGCAGTACCCGTAACAGGGGGATGACTCAGGGTGGGACATGAGAACTGAACACAGGGGCCGGCGCGCGCGTCGAACTGGGCTGAAAACGCGCACGTGGGTGGCGCTGGGGGCGGTCGTAGCAGGAGGCGGCGTAGCCGTGGCGGCCGTCGCGATGGCCGGGCCGGGTGGCGACGCCGGAGCGTCGGCCGCGCCGGCACCGATCAAGACGCATGTGCACTCTCTGCCCCTGACCGGGGCCGGCGCATCACTCAAGACGCTCGGGGCCAGGTCCACGGATCCGTTCAGCATGGTGGGCGTCACCTGGAACCGTGCGCACTCCCAGCTGCGCGGCACGGTGGAGGTACGGACCCGTTCCGCCGTCAGCGGCCAGTGGACACAGTGGCTGAAGATGGGGCAGCCGGACGACATTCCCGACCCTGCCGAGCTGAACCACCGCGGGGTGCGCGGCGGGATGTCGCCCATGTGGGCGGGGCCGTCGAACGGAATCGAGGTCCGCGCGACCGGAGCACGCAAGGTGACCGCGCTGCCCGCCGGGCTGCGGGTCGACCTGATCGATCCGGGCAAGGCCACCACCAGTGGGAAAAAGGGCTCCGGCATGGGCCTGGCGGGCTACGCCATGGACGTGACGCCCACCGACACCACGGCCGTCACTGACACCCCCACGGCGACCGACAGCGTTGTCCCGACCGACACCGCGACAGCCACCGGAAGCACCGGCGCTTCGGACACCCCGACCGCGACGGACTCCACATCGCCCACGGACACCGCGACGGCCACGGACTCCGGCTCGCCGTCCACCGGGACCTCCGCCTCCACCTCGCCGAGCGCGTCCACGAGTCCCTGGCCCAGCCAGCTTCCGACGCTGTCCGAGGCGTACCCGTCCTGCCCGACCTCCTCGGCCAGCCCCTCCGCGTCGGCGTCGCAGACCCCGCCGGACCCGATGCCGGCCGCGACCACCTCGACGGTGGAACCGCCGACGGTGGTCACCAGGGCCGGCTGGGGCGCGGACGAGTGCGCACGGGACACCGGCTACCCGTTGTACGGATCGTCGGTGAAGGTGATGTTCGTCCACCACACGGACACCACGAACAACTACTCCTGCTCGGACTCACCGGCGATCGTGCGCAGCCTTTACGCCGCGCATCTCAGCCAGGGCTGGCGCGACCTCGGCTACAACTTCCTGGTCGACAAGTGCGGCACCATCTTCGAGGGCCGCTTCGGCGGGATGGCGCTGCCGATCGTGGGCGCCCAGACGTACGGATTCAACACCAACAGCATGGGCGTGGCCGCCATCGGTACCTACACCGACCTCAGTGGCGGCGACTCCACGGCCAGCACCTTCACCGGAGCCGCGCCGAGCACCGCCATGATGGGCTCGATCGCCCGGATCGCGGCCTGGAAGTTCGGCATGACCGGGGTGGACCCGGGCACCGGCACCGCATCGCTGACCGAGGGGGCCTCCAACAGCTCCGGCTTCACCCTCGGCACGAGCTACGACTTCAACGTGATCTCCGGACACCGCAACGGCTTCGCCACCGACTGCCCCGGCAACCAGCTCTACAACGCCCTGGCCACGGTGCGCTCCTACGCGGCCGGTCCGGTCGGCAGTGTCTCCGTCACCGGCATGTCCGGCGGCGCAGCCAAGTCCGGGACGACGTACTACACCAAGGGCTCGGCCACGGTGAGCTGGACGACCGCAACGCCGTCGGCTGTGATCTCCGGGTTCGACGTCCTGGTCGACGGAAAGGCCGTGGCGCACGCCTCCGGCTCCGCCCGCTCCGCCTCGATCTCGGTCGCCGCCGGCAGCCACACCGTCCAGGTGCGCGCCACCCACGTCCGCGGGTCGACCACGCTGTCCAGCGGGGTCACCCTGGTCGGCGACACCACCGCGCCCACCTTCCCGACCGCTCCCGGCGTGCAGGTGCGCACCGGCACGGTGAACTCCACGGCGGTCCCGGTCACGGTGACCTGGAAGGCCGCCGACAACGCGGCGCTGTCCAAGGTCGTGGCGACCTCGCCGTCCTCGGCCACCTTCGGCCCGACCGTGACCTCCTGGGCGACCACCGCCAAGCCCGGCACCTCGGACCTGTTCGCCCTGAAGGCGTATGACGTGGCCGGCAACACCGCAGGCTCCTCCGTCTACCGGACGCCGAACATCATCCAGGAGACCTCCACCACCCGGACCGGCAGCTGGACCCACAAGTACAGCACCAGCTACCTGGGCGGCTACGCCTACAGTTCCTCGTCCGCCGGGGCCTCGATCAGCTGGACCTTCACCGGACGCTCGGTCGCCTGGATCGTCTCGCGGGCCTCCACCTCCGGTCAGGCATACATCTACGTCGACGGCACCAAGGTCACAACGGTGGACCTGAAGTCCTCCACCACGCAGTACCGGCAGGCGATCTGGACCAAGACCTGGTCCAGCTCTGCCAAGCACACCTTGAAGATCGTGGTCGTCGGCACCTCGGGCCGGCCCACCGTCACCACCGACGGCATCGCAACCATCGGCTGACCTGACCAGCCACCACGGCGGTCCGGCTCGCAGCACCACCGTGCGGGCCGGACCGGGCGGGCGGGCGAGAGCGTCCGTACCACGTCCGTGCCCCGGCCGTCATTACTTGATTGCGTACGCAACTGCCGAGTCCGTATTCTCCCGGGTAACGCGTTGACGGAGACGAGTAGCCAGGGATCACGCGAGCCGAGAGAGCCGCCGGGAGCTGGGAAGGCGGCCTCGCGCCCCAAGGCGAAGACCCTCCCGAGCGCGGGGAGGAACGACCGCCGCCCGGCGGTCCCATGCCCCGCCGGCCGGCCCCCGTCACCGGGCCCCATGAGGCCGCCACGCTGTGGCGGTGAAAGTGCGGTGGAACCGCGAGTCGCCCTTCTCGCCCGCACTCCCAAGGGATCATGAAGATGTCCTCCGGAGGACCCAGTGATCCACAACCGCGTACCCCTCTCCGACCTTCGAGAACACATCGGCCGTACCGTCACCGTCTGCGGGTGGGTGAACGCGCTTCGCCTGCAGAGCATGTTGCAGTTCGTCATCGTGCGGGACAACACCGGCATGGTGCAGGTCACCCACAGGCGTGACGGCGGGCCGCTGGAGGCCCGGCTCCAAGCCCTCACCCCCGAGTCCGCGGTGAGGATCACCGGCCGCGTCATCGACGCGCCCCAGGTGAAACTGGGCGGCCTGGAGATCATCCCTGAGACGGCCGAGACCCTGAACCTGGCCGCCACGCCGCTGCCGATCGACAAGCAAACCGGCTCGGAACAGCGCCTGAACTGGCGCTTCCTGGACGTGCGCCTCCACCCTGCCGCCCAGCTGATGTTCGCCGTGCAGACCACCCTGGAACAGGGGATGCGCGAGTACGCGTACGCGCAGGGCGCCACGGAGATGCACACCCCCAAGCTCATGGGCACGGCTTCGGAGTCAGGGGCCGAGGTCTTCGAACTCGGCTACTTCGACCGCAGCGCCTACCTGGCCCAGTCACCCCAGTTCTACAAGCAGATGGCGATCGCGGCCGGAATCGACAAGGTCTTCGAGATCGGCCCGGTCTTCCGCGCCGAACCGTCCCTCACGTCCCGGCACGCCACCGAGTTCACGGGTATCGACGTGGAACTGGCCTGGATCGACGGCGTAGAGGACGTCATGACCTTCGAGGAGCAGATGCTGGCCCAAGCGATTGCCAAGGTCGCAGACACTCACGGCGAGGCAATCACCGAACACTTCGGCGTCGAGGTCAAGGTCCCCACGCCCCCCTTCCCCCGCCTGACCATGTCCGAGGCGCACGAGATCCTGCACAAGTCCGGCCGGCACAGGGAGGTTGTGGGCGCCAAGGGGGACCTGGACCCGGAGGGCGAGCGAAGCATTTCGGCCTTCGTGAAGGAGACCACCGGCCACGACTTCGCGTTCATCACGCACTACCCGGTCACCGTCCGCCCCTTCTACCACATGCGCCCGGCGAACGACGCGCACGTGACTCTGAGCTTCGACCTGCTGTGGAACGGCCTGGAGATCACCACGGGCGCACAGCGTGAACACCGCCACGACGTACTGCTTCGGCAAGCCACCGAGAAGGGCCTGAGCCCCGAGCCGATGCAGGACTACTTGAACACGTTCCGGTACGGCTGCCCTCCGCACGGAGGCTTCGGCATGGGCCTCGGCCGAGTGCTGATGGCGCTGCTGGGCCTGGACTCGATCCGCGAGGCGACGTTCTTGTTCCGCGGCCCGAACCGACTCACTCCGTGATGTGCGGCGTGCGGGCCAGGACCGGCCCGCACCCCTCGGTGGCGGATTCCATACGGCAATCCCAGCCGCACTCGTCAATGGTGCCGACCGTCCCTGGACGCCGGAGAACATACGTGGTCGGCTTACCGCCATGGCTTCCATGATCCGTCACATCACCATCGACTCCGCCGATCCCTACGCTCTGGCGACCTTTTGGGCCCAGGCCCTGGACGGTTCACTTGGCGAGGACGACTTCCCCGGAGACCCGGAAGCCGTGGTGACGACCACAACAGCCACGTTGCTCTTTGTCAGGGTCGACGATCCCAAGGCGGTGAAGAACCGAGTGCACTTGGACCTCCAGCCCCAGGACCACACCCGGGACCAGGAAGTCGAGCGCCTGCTCTCCCTGGGCGCCACACTCCAGGGCGACCACCGCAGGCCGGACGGCACGGGCTGGGTGACGCTGCATGACCCCGAGGGAAACGAGTTCTGTGTGGAGCGGAGTGCGGCGGAACGGGCGAAGAGCTGACTGCGTGCGCGGGCTGACGAGCGCGCCGCAACTATCGCGCGGCCACGGGCGCGGAGTGGAGTTCGCGTACCAGCTGCGGGGTGAGCAGTTCGCCTGCGCGGTCGGCGAGGACGGCCATTTCGTGGCCGACCAGGCCGACGTCGCATCCCTCGGCGGCCAGGACACCGAGGCAGCTCCCGTCGCGGATGCGACCGACCATGAGGAAGCCCCCGAGCATCTCGATCATGACGAGTTTCATGCCGCGGAAGCCGTGTGCCGTCGCCGCGTTCTGGGCGAGGCTGGTGATGCCGGAGACGACGGCGGCGAGGTGGTCGGCGCGATCTCGGCCGAGGCTGTCCGAGGCGGCCATGAGCAGGCCGTCGGAGGAGACGGCGACGGCGTCGGTGACGCCGTCGGCGGTGCGTACGAACTCCGAGATGAGCCAGCCGAAACTCTGGACGGCGGTGGTCACGATGACGCTCCTTGAGTGGTGCGGGCTTCGGCACGAGCGACACCTGCTCTGAACCCGTTGAGCAGGGAGGAGACAGCGGGCCGGGCGGGCAGGGGTGAGGCGGAGGGGTCCTCCGCGGGGGCGAGCAGACGCCCGGGGAGGGCGAGGAGTGCGGACAGGCCGCCGCCGGCGGTGTCGAAGAGGTGGACTTGGGTGCCTTCACCGAGGCGGTGCGCGAGCCGGCCGACGACGAGGTGGCCGAGGAACCGGGTGGGCGCGCCGAGGAGGGCCTCCTCCCCGGAGCCCGAGAAGCGGCCGTGGGCGCGTTCCTTGTCGGCTTCGGACATGCCGACGCCGTGGTCGACGACAGCGAAGCAGTACGTGTCGTCCTCGGAGTCGTACCAGCCGTGCACCTCGACCGGTTCGGTCGGTGGCGAGAAGGTCAGCCCGTTCTCGATGAGTTCGGCAAGGAGGTGGGCGACATCGGCGACGGCGTGCCCGCGCACCCGCACCGGCTCCACGGCCGCGATCAGCACCCGCCGGTACTGCTCCACCTCGGCGACGGCGGCCTGGACGACCTCCAGGCCGCCGGCCGGTGCCGCCGTGGGCCGCGGCGGATTCTGCCCGGCCAGGACCAGCAGGCTTTCGGCGTTGCGCCGCATACGGGTGGCGAGGTGGTCGAGCTCGAAGAGCTCGGCGAGGGCGTCCGGGTCGAGTTCCTGCCGTTCCAGGCGGGTGATGAGCCCGAGCTGACGACGCACGAGGTTCTGGTTGCGGCGGCCGAGATTGGCGAGCGATTCGGTGGTGTTGCGGCGCAGACCGGCCTGCTGGGCGGCCAGGTGGAGGGCGGTCTTCTCCACCTGGTGCAGGGAAGCCGCGACCTCGGCGATCTCGGCCGTGCCGCCCAGCTGCCGCGCATCGGGGTTGTCCGGGCCGTCCGCCGCCAGCAGGACTTCCACATCCTCCTGTGGGGACTGCTGGATACGGGCGACGGTCGCGGGCAGCCGGTGCCTCGCCACGTCGTGGGCGGCCTCGGCAAGCGCGCCGAGCGGGCGAGTGAGGGAGCGGGAGGCGAAGGCGGCGAGGGCCGCGACGAGGGCGGCCACGAGCGTTCCCGCGACGAGGTAGGCGGTGAGGCCCGTCTCGGCGTCGTGGCTGAGCCGGTCGGCCCGGTCCCGCACATCGTCACCGACCGACTGCTGGACGGCGTACAGATCGTCGACGAGTACGGTCATCGCGTTCCACCAGGTGCCGGCGTCGGCATGCAGTGCGGAGCCTTCGGCGGCGCCGTCCGCCTGATTCTCGTAGGCGGTGGCACGTTTGGCGTCCTCGGTTCCGAAGGCATGCTCCAAGGCCGCGCGCTGGGTTGCGGTGGCGACCTGCCGGAAACGGGCCAGGGCTGCGACGCGCGTGGCGCGCACCTCGGTGAAGGTGAGGTACTCGCGGCCGTGGAAGGCGCCCTCGGCGAACACCCCGTTGAGGAGTCCGCGTTCGAGGGCGACGGATTCCTTGGCCGCAGCCAGCTCTCTCAACGCAGCGAGCCCGTCGCTGAGTTGGTGGTCGGCGCGCGTCGCGGTCTCTGCCACCGGATCGACGGCGTTGAGGGCGTCGACGGCGGTGGTGTAGAAGGTGAGGGTCGCAGATCTGTCGGCGGTTCCCCTGTCGGCAGCGGCGCGGATACCGGTGAGGCGCCCCAAGTGCCGCCGGATGACTCCCTCGACCGCGCTGTCACGGCTTCGCATTCCGCGCAGCGCCGTGTCCACGCGCCTGCGCGTGGCGTCCAGCGTCGGGCGGAACGCCTTCTCACCACCCAACAGCCCGTTGGTCAGGCCGCGTTCGCGCTGCAGCTGGTGCACCAGGGCCTGGACCCGCAGGCTGAGGCCGACCTCGGCACGAGTCGTCCGGGCGTCGCCGAGGGCCTCGGCACGGCCGTCCACGGCGAGACCGGCCACCGCCAGCAGCAGACAGATCGGAACCGTGATGACCACCGCCACACGGCCCCTGATACTGCGCCAGCCAGGCATCGGCCGACGGTCGGGAGCGGCTCGGCCACGGTGGCGGCGCCCCGAACTGCCCTTGTCCAAGCTGACCTTGCGGACTTCGCCGATTGCGCCCAGCCTGCCGAGCAGCGCCCGTAACGGCTTCCACACCCTCATACGTCACGAAGCTAGTCCGACCGCGGTGCCGGGCGGTTTCCGAGCCGTTAGACCGCGTGGGAAGTTGGGTTGCGCCGACCTCACAGCGCGGGCGGGGGGACTGTGACCGAGGACGACGGGGCCGGTGGTCCTTGTCGGCGGCGCGAGCCTGTCAGGTACCGGGATCCGCGGTGACCGTGACATGCCGCTGTGCCGGCGCGAGATCAGGTCTCGCCGTACGGCTGACCTCATGATCGGCCATGCTGGGTGTGACGCTCTGGCGCACCGTATGAGGAGGAGATGTGGCTGAGCTGGTCAGCCGTCGGGAGTACCCGGTGCATGTCGATCACGGCGGTTTTGCGCTGCAGGATTGGGCTGACGGGCGGGTGCCGGTGCGGTTTCCCGAGGGATTCCAGCATGGTGTGTTTCTCGCTGCGCACCCTGGGCGTCTGGACTTCACGAGTGCAGGCCACACCCACACCGCTTCTCTCGACGTTGAGGTGTGGGACGCAGAGCCTCCCGTTCCCTCTGGAATATGGGAAGAGAGCGCCACGGCCAGCATCTTGTGCTCGTCAGGGACGCTTCAGGCGACGTCGATGACCGCCGGCCCGATGCTGGATGAGATTCCGCTGTCGGATGGCCCGGGAACCTGGTCCGTACGAGCGGTGTGTGCGGGACGGGAAGCACTTGCCGAGTTGGCCGAGGAGGGAGCGGCGGAGGGGGTGGAGCGTTACGTTGCCCAGTTCTGGCCTGGGGCGTAACAGGCCGACGGGCCCGGATCGCAACCGTGTGGTCCGGGCCCGCCGAGTGAGTGTTGCCTGACCCGGTCAGGGGATGATCTTGACGAGGAATCCGTCGTTCACCCGGTAGACGATCTTCCCGTCGGACTCCGCGAAGCCAAGCGCCTTGTAGAAGGCCCGGGCGCCCGGGTTGTCGCTGTCCGCCATCCACTCGACGCGGGTGCAGCCGGGGCGGGCGGAGGTCAGGGCGCGCAGTTCGTTCATGAGCTGGGTACCGACACCTTGCCGACGGAGGGTGTCGCGAACGTACAGCTCTTTGAGGAAGAGCGAATGGGAGGAGCCCGCCGCCGGCCAGAGGAAGGAGTAGGCGGCGAGGCCGACGAGGTCACCGCTCTCGTCCTCGACCACGAGGGCGGATGCCAGGGGTGGTGAACCGAAAAGAGCTTCTTCGACCTGTGAGCGACGCTCCTCGAAGGGCTGGATCTCGGTCGACCCGTAGAACCGCTCAATTTCCTCGATCAGTTCGGCCAGGGCCACCGTGTCCCGCTTGTCGGCGGCGCGGATCGTCACACCCATCGTCATCTCCCGTCGTTCCTCGTTGATTTCAGTCGACAGCTCCAACGTGTGATCTCTCGTCTCGGTATGGCGCGGCTGCGGCCAGGGGCCTCGGGCGCCTCAAGGCCAACGACCAGCCCGGCGCCGCTTGAACAGACCGGGCTGTCAGCCGTTACTCCAGAACCCCAGGGCTTTGGCAACGAGGCCCTTGGCGGCGTCTCCATATTCGGCGGCGTTGCTCAGCGCGCTGAATGCCTTGTCGTGAAGAAGGAGTTCATCCCGATCGGTGATGTCCACGCCGGTGGAGACGAGTTCGTAGTGGACTCGACCGTCGCCAAAAGTGTTGAAGCCGGGCATCGGGACAATGCCCACCTCGGCGGTGGCGGGGAGGATGCCCAGGGCGAGTGAGGAGAGGTCGATGTCGCGCAGTAGCCGTTCCATCTGCCCGCGCATCACCTCCGGCCCACCGATGTTCGTGTACAGGGCTTGTTCGCCGAGGATCACGTCATAATGGTGCTTACCGTCGTAGAGGACCTGCTGGCGGTCCATACGCTTGGCCACTCCCGCCGACACGTCGTCCGGAATACCGAGGAAGTCAACGACTTGGCGGAGAATCACGGTCGCGTACGCCTCGGTCTGGAGCGTGCCCCAGATCATGGTGGGGACGTACGCCTTGCCTTGCTGGGTCTGCTGATACCAGCCGATCACCTCATCCTGGATGGCTTCGGTGCCGGTGGACAGCCGCTGTTGCCAGGGGACTACATTCGTCATGCCGTCTCTCTCCCTTACCTGCCAGGCTGAATCAAAGGTCGGGCAACTGGGCCTCGGCGACGCTGCGGCCGGTGCCGTCCCTCCGTTGGATGAGATGCGGGCGACCGCCGAACTCGCTGCTACGGTCGCCCCTATGACGCTCTCCGTATCCACGGCTCGTGCCGTCGATTTGCGCGTAGAACCGGTTGTCAACCTTCTCGATCGCGTAGAGCGTTCGTTTCAGACCCGCCTGAATCCGGACACAGTGGTGCGTAAGCGCCGCTCGATCGGAGCACGCACCGCCCGGGATACCTGGGTCCGCATCGAGAGGCGAGGACTCGACAAGATCGGGCTCCAGGGGTGGAACGGCACCGAGTGCGCGGCGAGGCTGGAGGGCATCGCTCAGCCTCCATGGCTGGGGTGTGTGGTCTGGCGGGACGCTGATGAACGTGTGATGTGGCGGGCCGACGAGACCGAGCTCTTGCCCGGAAGACCTGTCGGAACCGCTGTGCTCAGTGAGGACCCGAAGCTGCCGGATGAGTGGTGGGAGGGGTTCAACGCTTCAATGGACGGCCTGGCGACTCAGGACACGTGGAGGGTTGCCACGCCGGACACCATCACGATCACGCAGGCCCTCGTTACGGAGTCCATCTGCAGTGCCTTCCCGGGCGACTTCGATACGACCGTTGAGCGGTGGCTGCCGGCCCACGCGGATCTGAACTGGGCCAACATGACCGCGCCGACGTTCAGTCTCTTCGATTGGGAGGACTGGGGGAACGCGCCGCGGGGACTCGACTTCGCCTCGCTGTGGGGGAGCTCCCTCGCCGTCCCAGCGCTGGCTGATCGCGTGCTGCAAGAGCGGCGATCCGACTTCGAGAGCCGGGACGGCAAGCTGATGACGCTGTTCGTGTGCTCGAAGATCCTCGGACCCGATGCGCACCCGGAGGACCCCAGGCTGGAGCCCGCACGCCGCATGGCTGAGCAGGTGATCGCCGAGCTTCAGACAGGTTGAATACGCAACCGGTCCCGCAGAAGGGACCGGTACTCGTGAACCGCCCGTTCGTCGACCTCGCCGGCCAGGGCGTCCGTCAACTCGCCCAAGTGGGTGGGTTCATCGGTCCCCACGGCGACTGCGCTGACGTGCGGGAGGTGATAGGCAGCTCGGAAGGCTGCCTGTGCGCGGGAGAATCCACTACGGCTTCGGAGGAAGACTCGGGGGTCGACCCTCTCCCATACCGGGGCGCGAGTGCTGCCTCCGAAGGGGCTCATCCCCCACACCGCGCTGTCGCTCAGGCTCCACGCCTTGGCGAGGCCGTCCGTGGCGTCGAGTGTTCTTGTCCCGACGAGAAGGCCGGCGCGGACCATGAGGACGGACGGCCTCGGCGCAGTCGTGTCGATCAGGCTCGATAGCGGCGACGGCTCCCAGGATGCGACGCCCCAGGCGCCGCACAGCCCCTGCGCTGCGGCAGCGTCGAGGGCGGCGCATGCCTGGGCCAGTACGTCTCGGTTCTGTGGTGGGGCCCCTTGGAGTGAGTGTTCCGGGTTATGCAGAAACACCAGGTCCGGCTCCCGCCCGAGGTCCCGAATCGCCTGTTCAACGGCTGCTTGCAGCCGGACAGGGTTCAGAGAGTGTTCCGCACTGTCCGGCCCTGGGAAGTAGCCCACCTTGGTGGAGAGCGAGAACTTGGGCAGGAGGTCCCTCGCTGCCTGCGCCAGGACCTGATGCGAGCGGAAGCCGAGGTAGTTGGTGCTGGTGTCGAGGGCGGTGACACCGAGGTCGAGCGCGACGGTCAGGAGACGGCGTTCGTGACGAGACCGGTGTAGCCCGAGAACAATTCGGGGGTCAGTGCCGCGCATAGCTCCTCCTTCACCAGGATCTCGGCGACCTCCGCCACTTCGACACCGACGACTGCAGCTGCTTTGTCCAGCTGGACCGGCCTGCCGCTCAGAAGCAGCCGCAACGCAGGCAGCGCCTTGGCCGCGAAGGTGAGCTTCTTCCCCGAGGCCACGATGTCGACGGTTGCGCCCCTGTCCTGGATCAGGGGAGGGAAGTGGGTGGTGCACACCACGGCTTCGAGCGGCCCGAGGATGTCGAGGTACGGCACGTGCCGGGGAAGCGCCGTCTCCTGCTCGTGCGCGGCCAGGAAGTCGACTGGAGGGTGCTCGCTGACCAGTCGGACAGCGGCTTCGCCCAAGGCCTTGCTGCCGGTTCCACGCAGGCGGTCCAGGTCGTACCGGAAGATCTCGTACTCACGGCACCAGTCGGCCAGCCACGCGAGCCAGCTCGCTCCCGTGCGCTTCGTGATCCCGAACGTCACGTGAAGGCTCTTGCCCGAGCCGCTGCCTGTCCGGGTCGCCTGGTGCCAGTGACCTCGCGGGATATGCATGACATCACCGGTCTTCATGACACCGGACCAGATGATTTCGTCGCTCGGGGTCTCGTTGGGGTCGGAGTCCCGGTACATGGGGACCTTGCGAGAGGTACCTCGCACCTCCCACTCCTTGTTGCCCGCGAGCTGGACGATCAGGACATCGTGATCGTCCCAGTGAAGGGGGAAGCCTGCGGCGTCGTTCGTCGTCAGGTAGGCGTTGACCTGAACACGCTCATGGGACCACCACTGCAAGGCCCTGCACGTGACTTCCATCCTCGGGTCAAGGACGTTGACCTGATCGAGGATGAGCGTCGCGCCTTCTTGCAGGAGCCGGCCAAGGCTTCGCATGTTGACCATGGGAATGCTCTGGCCGCGGGGGCTGACGCTGTCGGTGTAGTAGATGGCCGGGTGGACTTCCTTGGCCGCCTGGAAGCACCGGAACTGAGGGCGGTTCAGGCTCCTGCGCATCGCGATGTCGAGCAGGCGGTTCGGGGTGAGGATGCGGGAAACGAGTGCGGGGTCGCCCATGCTTCCACGCGCGAAGTTCTTGCCCAGCTCCTCCGCTCCGCTCCATCCGAGCGCCCTCTCCATGGCGCTGATCAATTGGTGTTCCATCGCTGCCTCCTCATGAGTCCGATCACGTGATGCGGACGCAGTGGGGGCCCAGCACGGTGGACCGCGCGGACCCCCGTCGGCCTTTACTACTCGATGTCGCTCAGGTTGCCGTCACCACCCGGCCACGGCGCATCGCCGGAACTCCCGGAGTTGTCCGACCGGAGGCTGTCGTACCGGTCGTGGACGGCGGTCAGCTCCTCCACCGCCACGAGAAGGCCGCTCTGGGCCGGAGACGGTGTCGTGCTCTCTGCCATCTCGTGCTCCTTTCTCTTCGGTACTTCCGCCGGGGCCCGGCGGAAGCATGGAACCGCCCCCACGACCGTGGGAGATGTGGGATGACGTGGGGGCGGGGTCAGCGGATGCCGCGGTGAGCCGCAGCCCTGCAGTGGTGGCCCGGGCCGGGGAGCCTTGCTGCCTGGTTGGCGGGCAGGACGTTCGCGTCCTTGCGCATGTTGGCGCCCACCACTCGTTGGTCCAGTTGAGCCGCCGACCTTGATGAACCATCCTGAGACGGGCGATCTGCGCTTGCTTTGACGCTGATGCTCAGTCAACGCCGCAGCGTGCAAGTCAGGAACGTTTCTAGTAGGACTCCGTTAGGTCTGTCTTGATCTTGCCGTCGTGTGTGTCTTGCTGGGCAGGGGTTGATGGCAGGTGGTGCAGATGCCGGTCCAGCACCTCAGGACGTCC
>NZ_JBEOZU010000112.1:0-26300 GCF_040298185.1 Streptomyces sp. NPDC001634
CGACCGCCGTGACGACCGCCGCGACGACCGTGGTGCCCGCGGCCCCCGTCGCGACGACCGCGGCGGCCGCCCCGGTGGCTTCCGTGGCCGTGACGACCGGCGCGGCGACGACCGGCGCGGTGGCGGCCGGTTCCGTGAGGAGCGGGACCGTGACCGCGAGCCGATCAAGCGGCTGCCGATTCCCGAGGACGTCACCGGCGAGGAGATCGACAAGGACGTGCGGCAGGAGCTGCAGAGCCTGCCCAAGACGCTTGCCGAGGACGTCGCCAAGAACCTGGTGATGGTCGCCAGGCTCATCGACGAGGACCCCGAGGGTGCGTACGGGTACTCCAAGGTGGCGTTGCGCCTCGCGTCCAGGGTCGCCGCCGTGCGTGAGGCGGCCGGTTTCGCTGCGTACGCCAACCAGAAGTACGGCGAGGCGCTCGGTGAGTTCCGGGCCGCCCGGCGCATGACCGGGAACGTCGACCTGTGGCCCGTCATGGCGGACTGCGAGCGCGGGCTCGGCCGGCCCGAGAAGGCGCTGGACATGGCCGGTGCCCCCGAGGTGCACAAGCTGGACAAGGCCGGTCAGGTCGAGATGCGGCTCGTGGCGGCCGGTGCGCGCCGGGACATGGGACAGCTCGACGCCGCCATCGTGACGCTGCAGAGCCCGGAGCTTGCCTCCCACTCCGTTCAGCCGTGGACCGCGCGGCTGCGGTACGCGTACGCGGACGCGCTCCTTGCCGCCGGGCGGGAGAACGAGGCACGTGAGTGGTTCGCCAAGGCCGTCGAGGCCGACAAGGACGGCAGCACGGACGCCTCCGACCGGCTTGCCGAGCTGGACGGCGTGGAGTTCGTCGACGCGCTCGACGAGAACGCGAGCGACGAGGGCGCGAACGATGAGCTCTCCCCGGAGGCCGACGCCGAGGACGCCGAGGACGCCGAGGACGGCGAGGACGGCGAGGACGGTGAATCGACGGGCCAGGTCGAGGACCAGGTCGAGGTCGAGGACCACGTCGTGGACCAGGTCGAGGACGGGGACGAGCGCGACAAGGGCTGACGTCCGCGTATGACGGGGCGGGATCCGAGCGAGAGCGAGGAACCCGCCCCGTCGCGTTTCAGAGCGTCAGAGCGTCTCGAAAAGCGTCTCAGGGGGCATCAGCGCCCGCAGCACCAACCCCGACGCCGGCTTCGGGCCGAACGAGGTCGACTTACGCGGCATCGTCACGCCCTGGCGGGCGAGCTCGCGTACGACGTCCTCGCGGACCGGGTGCAGCAGTACGGCCGTGCCGCCGTCGCGTTCCGCCTTCTCGACCGTGGCGGCGGTGTCGTGGATGTATGCGATGTGTTCCGGCGAGTCCTCGGGAATGCGCCAGACGTGCTGCAGGAGCGTGGCGTGCAGGACCGTCGCGTCCAGGGTGCGCCACGCCTCCGGGCGGTCCGGGGGGACCGTACGGGCCAGCAGGTCCGGGGAGGGCCGGTCGACCAGGTGGAAGGCGCCGTCGCCCGCGAGCAGGAAGGCGTTGCCGGCGCAGGCCGCGTCGGCCAGCGTCGCCAGGGCCTCGGCGAGCGGGACGTGCAGGTGGCGTACGCGGAACAGGCCCGTGAGGGCGGACAGCGCGTCGGCCACCGGGAGGCGGTGCAGGAGGCGGTGGATCGCGCGGACTCTCAGGGGGTAGCGGGCGGTGTCCACCAGGAGGACCAGGCCGTAGTCCCAGGGGCTGGGGGAGGCGTGCTCCGCGCGTAGACGCACATAGGTGGCCCAGCGGTGGTGGCCGTCGGCGATCAGGGCCTGGTGCTGGGCCAGGTCTGTCTGGATTTCGGTCAGGTCGGCCGGATCCGTGACCGCCCAGAGGCGGTGGTTGAAGCCGTCCTCCGTGGTGGTGCTCAGCAGCGGAGGGCGCTCGGCGGTGCGTTCGATGACGGCCCTCGTACCGGCTTCGGAGCCGTTGCCGCGGTAGGTGAGCAGCAGGGGTTCGAGGTTGAGGGAGGTCGCGCGCATCAGGGCCGCCCGGTCGGCGATCACGTGCGGCATGACGTCCTCGTGGGGCAGGACCACGCCGTCCGCCGGCTCCGACACGCGGAGGGCGCCTATGACGCCGCGCTGCAGCAGACCGGCGCCGCGCTGCTCGTAGATGTAGAAGCCGGGCTCGGCGTCGGTCGTCAGGATGCCCTCGGCGAGCCAGTGGCGCAGGGTGTGGGCCGCCTGTTCGTTGCGCGCCGCCGGGGTGGCCGCCTGGGGGAGTATCAGACGGACGATGTTGTGCGGATCGGCCGATTCGAGGTGGAGCAGGCCGTCCGGGCGTACGACGACGTCGTACGGCGGCGAAGTGACCGCGGCGAGGCTGCCGACGCGGTCGGGGTCGTAGCGCAGGCCCCTGAAGGGGGTCAGTTCAAGACCCATGTGCGCCGGTACGTCCCCGGGACCTGCAGTGTTCATTGATGCATGGTAAGTGCGTCAGCGCCATGCGCGATGATCGGGGGAAAGCGATCGAACGAGGAGCGATGCGTAATGAGCCAGACCGTCAGGACGCGGCCCGAGGGAAGTGCACGCCCCCTGAGCGAGGCGTACGACACGGCGCTGCTCGATCTGGACGGGGTGGTGTACGCGGGCGGGAGTGCGATCGCGCACGCAGTGGAGTCGCTCGGCATCGCCCGCGCGGGCGGGATGCACCTGGCGTACGTCACGAACAATGCGCTGCGTACGCCGGACGCGGTGGCCGTGCACCTGACGGAGCTGGGGATACCGACAGGGGCCTCGGACGTCATCACGTCGGCGCAGGCGGTCGCCCGGCTCATCAGTGAGCAGGTGCCCGCCGGGTCGCCGGTGCTGGTCATCGGCGGTGAAGGGCTGCGCGTCGCGCTGCGGGAGCGGGGGCTCGTGCCCGTCGAGTCGGCCGACGACGATCCGGTGGCCGTGGTGCAGGGGTACGGCGGTCCTGAGCTGCCGTGGGGGCGGTTCGCGGAGGCGTGCTACGCCATCGCGCGCGGGGTTCCGTGGTTCGCGTCCAACACCGATCTGACGATCCCGGGCGCGCGCGGGATCGCGCCCGGCAACGGGGCGGCCGTGGAGGTCGTACGCATCGCGACCGGAGCCGAACCGCAGGTGGCGGGCAAGCCGCTGCCGCCGATGCACCGGGAGACGATCCTGCGGACCGGCGCCGAGCGTCCGCTGGTGGTCGGGGACCGACTGGACACGGACATCGAGGGCGCGTTCAACGGCGAGGTCGACTCGCTGCTCGTGCTGACCGGTGTGACGGACGGCGCCCAGCTCCTGGCCGCGCCGCCGCACCACCGGCCGACATACGTCGACGCGGACCTGCGCGGGCTGCTGACCGGCCAGCCGGAGGTGGCCGTGGCGGGCGACGGCTTCCGTTGCGGCGGCTGGACCGCCACGGTCGGGGAAGAGCGTCTGGAGCTGGCGGGCGAGGGCGAGGTCCTGGACGGGCTGCGGGCGCTGTGCGCGGCGGCCTGGACGGCGGCCGGTGAGGGTTCGTGCGAGCTGGACGGGGGGAAGGCGCTGGCGCGACTGGGACTGTGAGCCGGGAGGGGCGGCCATCCCGTCGAGTCTGAAGCGAGGGTAGGCTAACCTAACTTCGTGTTGGTCGACAGTCCTCCCGAACCGCGCGCGGAGACCGCCTCCGCGCCCCCAACCCGCCGGGCGACAAGGGTCCTTGGGCTCCTCGTCTCGGTCGTGATCCTGGCGCTCGTCGCGCTGGCGAGCATCGCGATCGGTGCGAAGGGGCTGTCGCCGCAGCAGGTCTGGCACGGCCTGTTCCACGACTCGGGGACGTATGCCGACGTCGTGGTCGGCGACCGGCTGTCGCGTACGGTCCTCGGGCTGCTCGCCGGGGCCGCGCTGGGCCTGTCCGGCGCCGTCCTCCAGGCGCTCACCCGCAATCCGCTCGCCGACCCCGGTCTGCTCGGCATCAACGCGGGAGCGTCCGCCGCGGTCGTCACGGCCATCACGTACTTCGGCGTCACGAGCCTGAGCGGGTACGTCTGGTTCGCCTTCCTCGGCGCGGCCGCCGTCGGGGCCCTGGTCTGGTTCCTCGGCGGCAGCCGGGGTGCCACACCGGTGCGGCTCGCGCTCGCCGGCACCGCGGTCAGCGCCGCGCTCTACGGCTGTCTCCAGGCCGTGATGATCATGGACGACGCCGCGCTCGGCAAGATGCGCTTCTGGACGGTCGGTTCGCTGGCCTCGGCCACCGACGAGACCATCACTCAGGTCCTGCCGTTCCTCACGGTCGGTACGGTCCTTGCGCTGGCCCTCGCCCGGCCGCTGAACGCCGTGGCGATGGGCGACGACACCGCCCGCGCCCTCGGTGCCAACCTGGTCCGCACCCGCGCCCTGGCCATGGCCGCCGCGACCGTACTGTGCGGGGCCGCGACCGCCGCGTGCGGGCCGATCGTGTTCGTCGGGCTGATGGTGCCGCACGCCGTACGGTCCTTCACCGGACCGGACCTGCGCTGGATCCTGCCGTACGCGACCGTCCTGTCGCCCGTGCTGCTACTCGGCTCCGACGTCATCGGCCGCATCATCGCCCGGCCCGCCGAACTCCAGGTCGGCATCGTGACCGCGGTCATCGGCGGCCCGGTCTTCATCTTCCTCGTACGACGGCGGAGGACGGCGCAGCTGTGAAGACCCCCCGTACCCTGCGCGCCCCCGGCGGGCTCTCCGTGCGCCTCGACGTCCGCGCGTTCACCGTTGTCGCCCTGCTCCTGGTCGTCGCGCTCGCCGCGAGCGTCGTGCTGATCGGCACGGGCGACTTCCCGATCCCGGCCGGGGACGTCCTCAAGACACTGGTGGGCAACGGCAATCCAGGCCAGGAGTTCATCGTCACCGAACTGCGGCTGCCGCGTGTGCTCGTCGGGCTGCTGGTCGGTGCTTCGCTCGGGCTCGGTGGTGCGCTGTTCCAGTCCATCTCCCGCAATCCGCTGGGCAGCCCGGACGTGCTCGGCCTCGGTCAGGGCTCGACGGCCGGTGCACTCGTGATGATCGTGCTGTTCTCCGGGAGCGCCACCCAGGTCGCCCTCGGCGCGCTCGTGGGCGGTCTGGCGACCGGACTCGCCATCTATCTGCTCGCCTGGAAGCAGGGCGTGCACGGTTATCGGCTGGTCCTGGTCGGTATCGGTGTCTCCGCGGTCGTCACGGCGGTCAACGGCTATCTGCTCACCAAGGCCGACATCGTCGACGCGGCCCGCGCGGTCGTCTGGATGACCGGTTCCCTCAACGGCCGCGACTGGGGCCAGGTCGGGCCGCTGCTCATGCTGTGCGCCGTCCTCGTCCCGCTCGTCCTCGGCAACGCGCGCGGGCTGCGGATGACGGAGATGGGTGACGACGTCTCGTACGCCCTCGGGGTGCGCGTGGAGCGCGCACGGCTGCTGTCGTTGGTGTCCGCGGTGCTCCTCACCGCCGGAGCCACCGCCGCCGCGGGCCCGGTCGGGTTCGTGGCGCTCACCGCGCCGCAGCTCGCCCGCCGGCTGACCGGCTCGCCCGGGCCGAACCTGGTGCCCTCCATGGTCATGGGCGCGACCCTGCTGATCGTCGCGGACTGGGCCTCTCAGCGGGTCTTCGGCGCGGACCAGCTGCCCGTGGGCGTGGTCACCGGGGTCCTGGGCGGCGTCTACCTGCTCTGGCTGCTGGTCACCGAGCGCCGGGCGGGCCGTATATGAGCGCCGCGAGCGGACCGGACAGGAACGACAAAAGGAGCACTGTGAACCGCCTCTCCGCCGACAACGTCACCCTCGCCTACGACCAGCGTGTGATCGCCGAGCAGTTGTCCGTGGAGATCCCCGACAACTCCTTCACCGTCATCGTCGGACCGAACGCCTGTGGCAAGTCCACGCTCCTGCGTGCCCTGTCCCGGATGCTCAAGCCGGTCCAGGGGCGGGTGCTGCTCGACGGCCAGGTCATCCAGTCGATGCCTGCGAAGAAGGTCGCGCGGACCCTGGGCCTGCTCCCGCAGTCCTCGATCGCGCCCGACGGGATCACCGTCGGCGACCTCGTGGGCCGCGGCCGCTATCCGCACCAGGGAATCCTGCGCCAGTGGTCGAGCGAGGACGAGCGGGTCGTGCAGGAGTCGATGGCCAGGACCGGTGTCGCCGAACTCGCCGACCGCTACGTCGACGAACTCTCCGGCGGCCAGCGGCAGCGCGTGTGGATCGCCATGGCGCTCGCCCAGCAGACCCCGCTGCTGCTGCTCGACGAGCCGACCACCTACCTCGACATCCAGCACCAGATCGACGTGCTCGATCTGTGCGCCGAGCTGCACGAGGAGCAGGGGCGCACACTGGTCGCGGTTCTGCACGACCTCAACCACGCGGCCCGGTACGCCACCCACCTCATCGCACTGCGTGGCGGAAAGGTCATCGCCGAGGGTGCCCCGAACGACATCGTCACGGCCGAGCTGGTCGAGGAGGTCTTCGGGCTGCGCTGCCAGGTCGTCGACGACCCGGAGACGGGGACGCCGCTGGTGGTGCCGGCCGCGCGCAGGGCGCGCGCACGCGTGGTCGCTAAAGAAGCTTCCTGAGCCGCAGCAGATCCAGCAGACCTGCCTCCAGCTTCACTCGGCCCGAGCCCCAGGCCCTCGCGAAGTTCAGCTCGCCGTCGACCATCGCCACCAGGTCGTCGCCGGCCATGGTCAGCCGGATCTGGGCCTTGTTCGGCGGTGGTCCCGGGAGTGTGTCGAGCACCTCGATCCGGCCGTCCTTGAGGCGGCCGACGAAGGTGATGTCCAGGTCGGTGATACGGCAGCTGAGCGAGCGGTCCAGGGCCGCGGCCGTACGCACGTCCCCGTCGGCGCCCGCCAGGTTGTCCGAGAGCTTGTCGAGTGCGCTGCGGCACTCCTCAATCGTCGCCATCGTGAGCGACGGTACCCCAGCGCTTCGGGGTAGCGTCGAGGCATGAGCGACTCTGTGCCCGAGGCGGAGGTCCCGGCGGAAGCGGCGGTACCGGAGCCAGAAATTCCGGCCGACTCCATCGACGAGGAGGAGTACGACCCGGCCGCGCCCGCGCCCCTGAACGTGCCCCGGACCCCCACCGGGAACGCCGACGTCGACGCCCAGCTGCAGCGGCTCGCCGACGCCGACCACCTCGCCACCGACGGCCACGTCGAGGTGTACGAGGATGTGCACAGGGGGTTGCGCGACGCGCTCACCGCGCTCGACGCCCGCCCGGGACCGCCGGCTCCCACCGGTCACCCGGCCACCACCCCCCAACGAGACCCTTCGGGCCGCCCCGTCGATGGCCCGTACGAGAACAGGAGCTGAACCGAACGTGGCAGGAGTCGCACGCCGCCGTCTCGATGCGGAGCTGGTCCGCCGGAAGCTCGCGCGCTCGCGTGAGCACGCCGGCCAGCTGATCGCCGCGGGCCGGGTCACCGTCGGCAAGACCGTCGCGACCAAGCCCGCCACTCAGGTGGAGACCGCGGCCGCCATCGTCGTCGCTCAGGACGACGGCGACCCCGACTATGTGTCGCGGGGCGGCCACAAGCTCGCGGGCGCCCTGCAGGTCTTCGTACCGCAGGGACTGCAGGTCGAGGGACGGCGGGCGCTGGACGCCGGCGCGTCCACCGGAGGCTTCACCGATGTCCTGCTGCGCGCGGGAGCGGCCCATGTCGTCGCCGTCGACGTCGGATACGGACAACTCGCCTGGTCTCTCCGGAGTGATGAACGCGTCACCGTCAAGGACCGTACGAACGTACGCGAGTTGACGCTCGAAGCGATCGATGGGGAGCCTGTGGATCTTGTCGTGGGGGATCTGTCCTTCATCCCGCTCGGACTGGTGCTGCCCGCCCTGGTGCGGTGCACGAAGCCGGACGCCGACCTGGTGATGATGGTCAAGCCTCAGTTCGAGGTGGGGAAGGAACGGCTGGGCAGCGGCGGTGTCGTCCGCAGCCCGCAGCTGCGCGCCGAGGCCGTGCGTGGGGTGGCCGAGCGGGCCGCGGAACTCGGGCTCGGCACAAAGGGTGTGACCGCCAGCCCGCTGCCCGGACCTTCGGGCAATGTCGAGTACTTTCTGTGGCTGCGAGCCGGAGCACCTGCCCTGGACCCGGCCGACGTTGACCGTGCAGTGGCGGAGGGGCCGCGTTGACCGAGAACCGAGCTCGTACTGTTTTCCTGCTCGCCCACACCGGGCGGCCCGCGGCCATCCGCAGTGCCGAACTGGTGGTCAAGGGGCTGCTGCGATGCGGGATCGGCGTGCGCGTCCTGGAGGCGGAGGCGGAGGATCTGCCGCTGCCGGAGGAAGTGGAGCTCGTCAAGGAGGCCACCCCGCAGTGCCTCGACGGGTGCGAGCTGCTCATCGTGCTCGGCGGTGACGGCACCCTGCTGCGCGGCGCCGAGTTCGCCCGCGCCTCCGGGGTGCCGATGCTCGGCGTGAACCTCGGCCGGGTCGGCTTCCTTGCCGAGGCCGAGCGCGACGACCTCGACCGGGTGGTCGACCGGGTGGTGATGAAGGCGTACGAGGTCGAGGAGCGCATGACCGTCGACGTCGTCGTCCACAAGAACGGTGACATCGTGCACACCGACTGGGCGCTCAACGAGGCGGCCGTGCAGAAGGTGTCCGCCGAGAAGCTCCTCGAGGTGGTCCTGGAGATCGACGGCCGGCCGGTGACCGGGTTCGGCTGCGACGGCATCGTGTGCGCCACCCCCACGGGGTCGACCGCGTACGCCTTCTCCGCGGGCGGGCCCGTGGTGTGGCCGGAGGTGGAGGCGCTGCTCATGGTGCCGATCAGTGCGCATGCGCTGTTCGCCAAGCCGCTGGTGACCTCGCCCAACTCCGTGCTCGCCGTGGAGGTGCAGCCGGACACGCCGCACGGGGTGCTGTGGTGCGACGGGCGGCGGATGGTGGAGCTGCCGCAGGGGGCGCGGGTGGAGGTTCGGCGGGGGGCGGTGCCGGTGCGGCTGGCTCGGCTGCACCATGCGTCGTTCACCGACCGCCTGGTGGCCAAGTTTGCGCTTCCGGTGTCGGGGTGGCGAGGTGCGCCTCACTGACCGTTCGGGGTTGTTTGCCGTGTGCGGTTGTCGTTGGTTGCTCGCGCCCACGCGGCGGAGCCGCACAATGTCACAGCACCGCGCCCCTGAAGGGGCGCGGTGTCCCTCCCCAGGGTGATAGGGGCCGCTCGCGCATCTCCCGGCCGACCTCGTAAGGTCTTCTCCGTGTTGGAGGAGATGCGGATACGGTCGCTCGGAGTCATCGACGACGCTGTCGTCGAGCTGTCGCCCGGCTTCACCGCCGTGACCGGTGAGACGGGTGCGGGCAAGACCATGGTCGTCACCAGCCTCGGTCTGCTGCTCGGCGGGCGCGCGGACCCGGCGCTCGTACGGATCGGTGCGAAGAACGCGGTCGTGGAGGGGCGGATCGCCATGCCCGACGGCGCCTCCGCTGCCGTACGCGCCGAGGAGGCAGGGGCCGAGCTCGACGACGGGGCGCTGCTCATCAGCCGGACCGTTTCCGCCGAGGGCCGCTCGCGGGCGCACCTGGGCGGGCGTTCCGTGCCCGTCGGCGTGCTCGCGGAGCTTGCCGACGAACTGGTCGCCGTGCACGGCCAGACCGACCAGCAGGGTCTGCTCAAGCTGTCCCGGCAGCGGCAGGCGCTCGACCGGTACGCCGGTGACGCCGTCGCCGTACCGCTCACCAAGTACGGCGAGGCCTACCGGCGGCTGCGGGCGGTCTCCGCCGAGCTGGAGGAGATCACCACCCGTGCGCGTGAGCGGGCCCAGGAAGCCGACATGCTGCGCTTCGGGCTCGATGAGATCGCGGCCGTGGAGCCACGGGCCGGTGAGGACGTGGAACTGGCCGAGGAGGCGGAGCGGCTCGGTCACGCGGAGGCGCTCGCGTCGGCCGCGACGGCCGCGCATGCGGCGCTGGCGGGCAACCCGGAGGATCCCGAGGGCGTCGACGCGGCCACGCTGGTCGCGGGCGCGCACCGGGCGCTGGAAGCGGTGCGGTCGCACGATCCGGCGCTGGCGGGGCTCGCCGAGCGGATCGGGGAGATCGGGATCCTGCTCGGCGATGTGGCCGGTGAGCTGGCGGGATACGCCGATGACCTGGACGCGGATCCGCTGCGGCTCGCGGCCGTGGAGGAACGGCGGGCCGCACTCAACGCGCTCACCCGGAAGTACGGCCAGGACATCAACTCGGTCCTGGCGTGGGCCGAGCAGAGCGCCGCGCGGCTGACCGAACTCGACAGCGACGACGAGCGGATCGGGGAGCTGACCGCCGAGCGGGACGCGCTGCGCACCGAACTGGGCGGACTCGCCCAGGCGTTGACGGATGCCCGTACGGAGGCCGCGGAGCGGTTCGCCGCGGCCGTGACCGCCGAGCTGGCCTCGCTCGCCATGCCGCACGCGCGCGTGTCGTTCGAGATCCGGCAGACGGACGATCCCGAGGGCGTCGAGGTCGGCGGGCGTACGGTCGCCTACGGTCCCTCGGGCGTCGACGAGGTCGAACTGCTGCTCGCGCCCCACCCCGGCGCGCCACCGAGGCCCATCGCCAAGGGTGCCTCCGGTGGTGAGCTGTCGCGCGTGATGCTCGCCGTGGAGGTCGTCTTCGCGGGGACGGACCCCGTGCCGACGTACCTGTTCGACGAGGTCGACGCGGGCGTCGGCGGCAAGGCCGCGGTCGAGATCGGGCGGCGGCTCGCCCGGCTCGCGAAGACCGCGCAGGTCGTGGTGGTCACCCATCTGCCGCAGGTGGCGGCGTTCGCCGACCGGCAGCTGCTGGTGGAGAAGACGAACGACGGGTCGGTCACCCGGTCCGGTGTGAAGGTGCTGGAGGGCGAGGACCGGATCCGGGAGCTGTCCCGCATGCTGGCCGGCCAGGAGGACTCGGAGACGGCCCGGGCCCATGCGGAGGAACTGCTGGCGACGGCGCGGGCGGACGTGTAGGACACGGGCCTGACAGCAGGGCCGAGGCCCTGTCTCACATTCCCGCCTGCCCTCCGGGCGGACGACGGGAATGTGACGACCGGGCCTAGGGTGGCGGGATGATCACGCGTATGCGCAGGACCGTCTCGTTCGGGCTCGCCGCAGCCGTCACCCGGGCCTCAGCGGCCGCCCTGCGCGCCGCCGCGCCGGGCGGGCGTGGCCGCTGGGAGCGGAAGAACCACGCCGGGCGGACCGTCGGACTGTACGCGGGGCCCGCCTCGGCCGCGGCGACCGCGCTCGCGGCCGGGCGCGTCCATCCCGCGGCCGGACTCGCCGTGCTCGCCGCCGGTGCCTGCGGTGCCTACGACGACGTCGCGGGCGCCGGTGACCCCCGGCGTGGGTTCCGGGCGCATCTCTGGGCTCTGCGGGACGGTGACGTCACCAGCGGCGCGGTGAAGTTGTTCGGGATCTCCGGTGCCGCGCTCGTCGCAGGGGCCGTGCTCAAGGAGCGGCCCCTGGACAAGGTGCTCGCCGGTGTCGTGATCGCCGGGACCGCGCACTTCGTCAACCTCGTGGACGTGCGGCCGGGGCGTGCCGCCGGGGCCGTACTCGCGCTGGGCGCTCCCGGGCTGCTGCGCAAGGGTTCCGGTGAGCTGTCCGCCGTCGCGATGGGGGCCGCGGCCGCCGTCCTCCCCGACGACCTCGGGGAGCGCACGATGATCGGCGACACCGGGGCGCACGCCCTCGGCGCCGCGCTGGGCGCCGCAATCGTCGCAGGGAACCGACGGGCCGGACTCCTCGCCCACGCGGCGGCGTTGGTGGCCGCCGCCGCGTACGGGGAGAAGGTGAGCGAGGTGGCCAGGTCACCGGCCTTCGGGTAACCCCGGGTCACCCGTGTCACAAGCCACCCGAACTCGCTACGCTCCTCACCCATGTGAGTGACCGCGGCCGCGCCCGGGCATCCGGTCGGCCGTCGTCGCGCGCATCCGCCGGTGCCGCAACACCCCCGCGCCCTGGCATGCTTGAGTCATCCGCGGAGCCCGTCGCGCGGTCCACCCCCACCGCGCGATCCTTCTGTACGTTTCTTCGTGACCGTCCGACGCCGAACCAGGAGCCCCGGCCACGTGAGCCTTGCGAGCAGCCTCTCACCGCACGGCCGGTCGCCGCTGCGCACCGTGCAGGTGCTCGGCGGGGGCAGCGCGGGCAGCAGCGCGCACGTACGGTCGCTGGCCTCGGGACTGGTCGCCCGGGGCGTGCGCGTGACCGTATGCGCCCCCGTCGAAGCCGAGCACTCCTACGATTTCACCGGCGTCGGCGCCCATCACGTCCCCGTGCCCCGCAGCACGGACCCCACGTCCCTGGCGGCGCTCCGCCTCGCCTGCGCCGACGTGGACCTGGTGCACGCGCACGGGCTGCACGCGGGCCTGCGCGCCGCCCTCGCGCTCAGCGGACTCCGTACCCCGCTTGTGGTGACCTGGCACACCCGGGCGCACGCCGAGGGCGCCCGCGCCCATCTCCTGCGCCTCCTCGAACGGCGCGTGGTCAGGGCCGCGTCTGTCGTCCTCGGCACGTCGTCCGACCTGGTCGACCGGGCGCGGCGCCGTGGCGCCCGCGATGCCCGGCTGGCCGCCGTCGCCCTGCCGGCGCCCCGCAAACCGGCCGAGTACGACGATCCCGACCGGCTGCGCCCCAAGGTCCGCGCAGAACTGGGCGCCGCGGACCGGCCGTTGCTGATGGCCGTCGGCGCCCTCGACCGGCACCGCGGCTACGACGTGCTGCTCGACGCCTCGCGCGGCTGGCGCGGCCTCGACCCGGCGCCCCTGGTCGTGATCGCGGGGGAGGGGCCGCTGCGGACGGTGCTCCAGCGGCGTATCGACGACGAGGGGCTGCCCGTGCGCCTGGCTGGGCGGCGCGAGGACGTCGACGAGCTGCTCGCCGCCGCCGACCTCGCGCTGCTGCCCGGCAGTTGGGAGTCCCGGTCGGTCCTCGCCCAGGAGGCACTGCACGCCCGCGTGCCGCTCGTCGCCACCGATGTCGGCGGCGTCCGCGAACTCGTCGGCGACGCGGCCGAACTGGTTCCGTACGGCGACCCGCAGGCGCTCGCCACCGCCGTCGTACGGCTCCTCGACGACCCTGCGCGCCGCGACCTGCTGAGGGAAAAGGGAACACAACAGGCCGCCACCTGGCCGACGGAGGACGAGACCGTGGCCCAAGTGCTCAGCGTCTACGACGAGTTGACCCAGGCCGCGCCCTTCGTCTGAGGGACCCCTCAGGGCACGTGCCGTTGCGCCCGCAGCGCCAGGCTCAGGGCCAGGACCGTCTGCGGGTCGTCCAGGTCCGTGCCCAGCAACTCCCCGATCCTGGCCAGCCGGTTGTAGAGCGTCTGCCGGTTCAGGTGCAGTTCGCGGGCTGTCTCCGCCTTGCGGCCCGCATGGGCCAGATATGTCTCAAGCGTGGGCAGCAGCGGCGGTTTGGAACGGTGGTCGTGGTCGCGCAGCGGGCCGATCGCGCGGTCCACGAAGGCCGCCAGATCCGGATGGCCGCGCAGCCGCCACAGCAGAAGGTCGATGTCGAGACGGCGGGCGTCGTACCAGGGACGCTCCGGCAGCCCCTGAGCCGCCGTCGCCGTCTCCGCGGCATGCCGCAGCCCTGACGACGCCGCCGCCCAGCCGCCCGCGACCCCGACCACGACGACCGGCGGCCGCGCGCCCGGCCGCTGCATTCCGGCCCGCTCCACCCCCGCCCGCAGCGCCGCGGCGACCCGGTCGGCGACCGTCAGGCGCTCCGACTCCGAACGCAGACCCAGCAGCAGCGGGACTCGGCCCTCCACCGGCCGTACGCCGAGCAGCACCGGTACGCCCAACGAGGCCAGCTCCTCGGCCACCGCCCGCGCCAGGACCGCCCAGCCCCCGCCGCCCGCAGTGAGGCCGTCCGCCAGCCGCATCACCACCGGAAGCAGCGGGCCGGCGCCCGGCTTGAAGCCCAGCACCCGGGCCTGCGCGGGCGCGTCCTCGGCGCTGATGCGGCCCTCGGCGAGATCGGTGAGGAAGTCGCCGCGCCCGCGCGCCGCCAGCTCCTCCTCCTGCCGGGCCTGCATCAGCACCACCGCCAGGATCGCGGCCGCCCGCTCGGCGGCGATCCGATGCACCGGCGCCACCGGTGCACTCACCGGCAGCAGCACCAGCCGGGCCCGCACGGAACCCGCACCGGGTCCGCCGCCGGGCACGTCCACAAGGGTCGTCCCGGCCGGGGGCTCGTCCTTGTGCTGGCCGCGCAGGCCCTCCCACACCTGGAGCGGGTCGGTGTCCGCGGGCCCGGTCCCGGCTGCGTACAGCAGCTGTCCGTCGGCGGTCTCCAGGAACACCGGGTTGCCGCTGAAGTCGGCCAGGATCCCGAGGACCTGGGGTACCCCGCCCCCGCCGAGCAGCGCCTCGGTGCAGCGGCGGTGCACCTCCTCCGCCCGCTGGAGCAGCGCGTAGTGGCCGTTGACGATCTCGGTGTGGATCTCCTCGGTGACCGCCACGAACGGCACCTCGCGGTGCAGCTGGACGAGCGGCAGCCCGGCCGTCCGGGCCGTCTCGACGAGGGCCGCGGGCAGCCGGGTGAAACGTGTGCCCAGCTCCACGACCAGGGCCGCGATACCGCGCTCGGCCAAGGTGCGGACGAATGCACGCTGGTCGGCGGGACGGGTGCCGAGGCCGTAGCCCGTGGTCAGCAGCAGTTCGCCGCCCTTGAGCAGCGAGGCGATGTTCGGGACCTCGCCCGCGTGCACCCAGCGCACCGTGCGGTTCAGCCGGTCGGCGCCGGCCAGCACCTCCGGCAGCCCGCTGCGCAGCCCGGGCAGCTCCAGCGCCCGCTGCACGGTGATCCCGGCGCCCTGGGTGCCCCGGTGGTCGAATCGGCTGTCCATGCCGTGACGCTACTACCTGCGCCACCTGCGCGGACGCCCCAGGGACAGAGCAGGACCCGTCAGGCGGGCGGGACGTTGTGGTTGTACCGGAACACGTTGTCCGGGTCGTACTGCCGCTTCACCCGCGCCAGCCGGTTGAAGTTCTCGCTGCCGAGGCCGGCCACCACCCGGTCCCTGCCCTCGTCCCCGATGAAGTTGAGGTAGACCGCGCCCGTGCGCCACGGGCGGACGTCGGCGCGCACGTCCCTGACCCACTGCAGGGCCTGCTCGTCGTCCGCCGGGTCGGCCCAGACGCCGAAGGGGTGCACGGTCCACGGCGCGTCCCGGTAGGGAATCGGGTACTCGCCGGGCCCGGAGGCGATCGCGCCGCCCTGCGGGAACAGGACGTGCTGACAGGACGTGGGGACGGGCATCGAGGAGGCATGGGCGCAGAAGATGTCGACCAGTTCGTCGGGCAGGGCGGTCAGATGCTCGGCGGACCAGTAGTTCCGCAGCCCGGGCGGGACGTCGAGCATGCACTGGACGTCGGCGTACGGCATCGCGGAGACCGCCTCGCACTCGTGCGGCAGCGCCAGCAGCGGCTGGGCGACCTTGCGCAGGTCGTCCTCGCCGCCGGCGTAGGTGACCAGCACCGCGCACACCAGCGTCCCGACCAGCTGCTCGGGGACGAACGGTTCGGGCGGGCCGGTGATGTACTGCGCGGCGCCGCCCACCTCCGGCGGACCGGTGGCGATGATGTCGCGGTAGATCCGGACCGCCTCCGGGCCCGTCTCGGGCAGGAACATGAGCAGGGCGATCGAGAACTCGGGCAGCTCGTGCAGCCTGAGGGTGAGGGCGGTGGCGACGCCGAAGTTCCCGCCGCCGCCGTGCAGGGCCCAGAACAGCTCGGGGTTCTCCTCTGCGGTCGCGAGGAGCGGGGTGCCGTCCGCGGTCACCAGTTCCACGCCGAGCAGGTTGTCGACGGCGAGGCCGAAGGCCCGGTCCAGCCAGCCGTTGCCGCCGCCGAGCACAAAGCCCCCGACACCGGTCGTGGAGATCCGGCCGCCGGTGGTCGCGAGACCGTGGGGCTGGGTGGCGCGGTCCAGGTGGCTCATCACGGCGCCGCCCTCGACCCGTACCGACGAGGATCCGGGATGGACCGTGACCTGGTGCATCCGGCGCAGGTCCACGACCAGACCGTTGTCGTTGAGCGCCATGCCGGCGACGCTGTGCCCGCCGCCGCGGACGGCGATCTTCAGGTCCAGGTCCCGGGCGAAGAGCACCGACCGGCGGACGTCGGCCTCCCCCTCGCACTGCGCGATCACGGCCGGGTGACGGTCGATCATCGCGTTGAAGACGGTGCGGGCCTCGTCGTAGCCAGGGTCGCCGGGGGCGAAGACCTCGCCGGCCAGGTCCGAGCGGAGCGCGGCGAGCGCAGCGCCCGCCTTGGAGAGGGGAGCCATGACAGCCGGCCCCTTCCAGCGAGGGGACAGGTCTCTTCCCAGCCTAGGCGGGCACCTTGCAGCGGTCCTGTTCAGCGGTGGTACGGGGGGCCGGTCCCGGCCCCCCGTGTGCAGCCTCAGCCCCCGTACGCCCCGGACGCCGTCAGACGCAGTGCCGTGTCGATCAGCGGCACGTGGCTGAACGCCTGCGGGAAGTTCCCGACCTGGCGCTTGAGACGCGGGTCCCACTCCTCGGCGAGCAGACCCAGGTCGTTGCGCAGAGCGAGCAGCTTCTCGAAGAGCTTGCGGGCCTCGTCCACGCGGCCGATCATCGCCAGATCGTCCGCCATCCAGAACGAGCAGGCGAGGAACGCGCCCTCGTCGCCCGGCAGCCCGTCGACGCCTTCCTCCTCGCCCTGCGTCGGGTAGCGCAGGATGAAGCCGTCGGACGTGGACAGCTCGCGCTGGATCGCCTCGATCGTGCCGATCACGCGCTTGTCGTCCGGCGGCAGGAAGCCCATCTGCGGGATCAGCAGCAGCGAGGCGTCCAGCTCCTTGGAGCCGTACGACTGCGTGAAGGTGTTGCGCTCCTTGTCGTAGCCCTTCTCGCACACGTCCCGGTGGATGTCGTCGCGCAGCTCGCGCCACCTCTCCAGCGGGCCGTCCGCGTCCCCGGACTCGATCAGCTTGATCGTGCGGTCCACCGCGACCCAGGCCATGACCTTGGAGTGCACGAAGTGGCGCCGTGGGCCGCGCACCTCCCAGATGCCCTCATCCGGCTCGTCCCAGTGCTTCTCCAGGTAGCGGATCAGCTTCAGCTGGAGCAGGGAGGCGTAGTCGTTGCGGGCCAGACCCGTCATATGGGCCAGGTGCAGGGCCTCGGTGACCTCTCCGTACACGTCCAGCTGCAGCTGGTGCGCGGCACCGTTGCCGACGCGTACCGGCGCCGAGTTCTCGTAACCGGGCAGCCAGTCCAACTCGGCCTCGCCCAGCTCCCGTTCGCCCGCGATGCCGTACATGATCTGCAGGTTCTCGGGGTCGCCGGCCACGGCTCGCAGCAGCCACTCGCGCCAGGCACGGGCCTCCTCGCGGTAGCCGGTGCGCAGCAGCGAGGACAGGGTGATCGCGGCGTCGCGCAGCCATGTGTAGCGGTAGTCCCAGTTGCGCACGCCACCGATCTCCTCCGGCAGCGAGGTCGTGGGCGCGGCCACGATCCCGCCGGTCGGGGCGTAGGTGAGGGCCTTGAGCGTGATCAGGGAGCGGACCACGGCCTCGCGGTAGGGACCGTGGTACGTGCAGTGCTCCACCCACTCGCGCCAGAACTCCTCGGTCGCCTCCTGCGACTGGTCGGGCTCCGGCAGCGGCGGCGGCTCCTTGTGCGAGGGCTGCCACGAGATCGTGAACGCGATCCGGTCACCCGGAGCGACCGTGAAGTCCGCGTACGTCGTCAGGCCCTTGCCGTAGGTCTCGGCCTGTGTGTCGAACCACACCGAGTCGGGCCCGGCGACGGCGACCGTGCGCCCCTCGTGCTTGTGCACCCAGGGCACCACCCGCCCGTACGAGAACCGCATGCGCAGCGCGGACCGCATCGGCACCCGGCCCGTGACGCCCTCCACGATCCGGATCAGCTGCGGTGCGCCGTCACGCGGAGGCATGAAGTCGATCACCCGGACCGTGCCGCGCGGGGTGTCCCACTCCGACTCGAGGATGAGGGACTCGCCGCGGTAGGAGCGCCGGGTCGCCGCCGGCGGCTCGGCATCCGCGGCATGCGCCGGACCCAGCCGCCAGAAACCGTGCTCCTCCGTGCCGAGCAGCCCCGCGAAGACGGCATGGGAGTCGAATCGGGGCAGGCACAGCCAATCCACGGTGCCGTCCCGGCAGACCAGCGCCGCGGTCTGCATGTCTCCAATGAGTGCGTAGTCTTCGATGCGCCCGGCCAATGCAACTCCAGTCGAACGGCCACGTCGCCCTCGAGGGGCGTTCGCTCTTGCGGTCATGGGGTCAGTGAGAGAGATGTTGTTCACCGACCCATTCGGAAAAGAAGCAGTCGATGTTCAACGAACTGACGAGCCCTTGTGGTTCCGGTGACGGGCGGGGGTGGTGCCGTTTTCCGGGAGCGCTCGGCAGAGAGTGTCCGAGCAGGATACGACGCACCTCCCTGATCCGCGTGCCGCTCCGGGCAACGGGGCTGGTCCGAACGAGTGAGCCTCGAGTGAGTGTCGCGCGTCCGTGGTGACACGTGTGCGGAGCGTGGCCGGAAGCGGCCTCGCCCCGGCGCTGATACGCTGGTAGCCCGTGGACCGGTGGGCACGAAACCCCCGAACCGCAGCGACGGCACCCCCCGGAAACCCCTTCGGAGGACCAGCCGCACCGCACCCCAGACCGCGACCACGGGAGCCCCCTCTTGGCCATGCCGCCCGCTGCTTTTCGAAACAGCACAGCCACGACGACCAAGCACATCTTCGTCACCGGGGGTGTCGCCTCCTCTCTCGGCAAGGGCCTGACGGCCTCCAGTCTCGGCATGCTGCTCAAGGCCAGGGGTCTGCGCGTCGTGATGCAGAAGCTCGACCCGTACCTCAACGTGGACCCGGGCACCATGAACCCGTTCCAGCACGGTGAGGTCTTCGTCACCAACGACGGCGCCGAGACCGACCTGGACATCGGACATTACGAGCGCTTCCTTGACCGTGACTTGGACGGCTCCGCCAATGTCACCACAGGGCAGGTCTACTCGACGGTGATCGCCAAGGAGCGACGTGGCGAGTACCTGGGTGACACGGTGCAGGTCATTCCGCACATCACCAATGAAATCAAGCATCGCATCCGGCGCATGGCGACGGACGAGGTCGATGTCGTGATCACCGAGGTGGGCGGCACGGTCGGTGACATCGAGTCGCTGCCGTTCCTGGAGACCGTCCGCCAGGTCCGCCACGAGGTCGGCCGCGACAACGTCTTTGTGGTGCACATCTCTCTGCTGCCGTACATCGGTCCCTCCGGCGAGCTGAAGACCAAGCCGACCCAGCACTCGGTCGCCGCCCTGCGCAACATCGGTATTCAGCCGGACGCGATCGTGCTGCGCTGCGACCGCGAGGTCCCGACCGCGATCAAGCGCAAGATCTCGCTGATGTGCGACGTCGACGAGGCCGCCGTCGTGGCCTGCCCCGACGCCCGCTCGATCTACGACATCCCGAAGGTCGTGCACTCCGAGGGCCTGGACGCGTACGTCGTCCGCAAGCTGGACCTTCCCTTCCGTGACGTGGACTGGACGACCTGGGACGACCTGCTCGACCGCGTCCACAACCCCGACCACGAGATCACCCTCGCCCTGGTCGGCAAGTACATCGACCTGCCCGACGCCTACCTCTCGGTCACCGAGGCGCTGCGCGCGGGCGGCTTCGCCAACAAGGCCCGTGTGAAGATCAAGTGGGTCACGTCCGACGACTGCAAGACCCCGGCGGGTGCCAAGAAGCAGCTGTCCGACGTGGACGCGATCTGTATCCCCGGCGGCTTCGGCGACCGCGGCGTCTCCGGCAAGGTCGGCGCCATCCAGTACGCCCGCGAGAACAAGATCCCGCTGCTCGGCCTCTGCCTCGGCCTGCAGTGCATCGTGATCGAGGCCGCGCGCAACCTCGCCGCCATCCCCGACGCGAACTCCACCGAGTTCGACGCGGCCACCTCCCACCCCGTCATCTCCACCATGGCCGAGCAGCTCGACATCGTCGCGGGCGAGGGCGACATGGGCGGAACGATGCGGCTGGGCATGTACCCGGCCAAGCTGGCCGAGGGCTCGATCGTGCGCGAGGTCTACGACGGCAAGGAGTACGTCGAGGAGCGCCACCGCCACCGCTACGAGGTGAACAACGCCTACCGCGCGGAGCTGGAGAAGAAGGCGGGCATCGTGTTCTCCGGCACGTCCCCGGACGGCAAGCTCGTGGAGTACGTCGAGTACCCGCGCGATGTGCACCCTTACCTCGTGGCGACGCAGGCGCACCCCGAGCTGCGCTCCCGGCCGACCCGGCCGCACCCGCTGTTCGCTGGCCTGGTGAGGGCCGCGGTGGAGCGGAAGAACAGCAAGTAGGGCAAAGCTGTACGGTGGCCGGGGTGCGCGTCCTTCGGGAGGCGTGCCCCGGCTTTTCGCGAGGGCGTGGGAGGAACAGGGCGATATGACGATCAAGGACGCTGCCGAGGCGTGGGAGGTCAGGGCGAGCGAGACCCCGTTCGTGGGCAAGAAGACGTCGGTCCGCACCGACGACGTGGTCATGCCCGACGGATCGGTCGCCCGCCGTGACTACCAGGTCCACCCCGGCTCGGTGGCCGTCGTCGCCCTCGACGACCAGGGCCGCGTGCTCGTCATCCGGCAGTACCGCCACCCAGTGCGCCAGAAGCTCTGGGAGATCCCGGCCGGCCTTCTCGACATCCCCGGTGAGAACCCGCTGCACGCCGCCCAGCGCGAGCTGTACGAGGAGGCGCACGTCAAGGCCGAGGACTGGCGGGTGCTGACCGACGTCTACACCACGCCCGGCGGCTGCGACGAGGCCGTGCGCATCTTCCTGGCCCGTGATCTGTCCGAGGCCGAGGGGCAGCGCTTCGAGGTCGAGGACGAGGAGGCCGACATGGAGCTGGAGCGGGTTCCGGTCGAGGACCTCGTACGGGGTGTGCTGGCGGGAGACCTGCACAACAACTGCCTCGTCGTCGGTGTCCTCTCGCTGGTCGCCGCGCAGCACGGCGACGGTCTGGACGCCCTGCGGCCGGCCGGGGCGCCCTGGCCGGCGAGGCCGTTCGAGGCCTGAACCGGGGCGAGACCCGCTGGTTCCCGGGCCTCACACCCACGTGACCCAACCGGTCGTACGATCGCCTGATCCGATCGGGGGACGTGTCCGTCGTGCTCGGCGGGGACCGTCGCAGAGAGTGAACTAGGCTCTGGGAACGACCCGCCCCAAGGCCCGGCGGGCCCGTGTGTGCAGTGGGACGGGAGCGTGGCCCGGTGACGGATCAGGCGGTGGACACAGGCGGCGGCGAGCTGCCGGAGGGCGACCGGCGTCCCGCCGCCATGGACGACGAGTTCCTCGGCCGCACAAGGGAGTTGAAGGAACTCCGGGCCGACATCGAACGCGCGGGCCTCGACACGATCTCCGGCCGCAAGGCGCCCCGGGCCCGCGTACTGCTCATCGCGGGGCGGCCCGGCTACGGCCGCACCGCGCTCGCCGAGGAGCTCGTACGGCAGGTCGCGGACCGTTACGGGGACGGCGTGCTGCGCGCCCGTCTCAGCGAGCCGGACGGCACCCCTGTACCGACCGAGCGCACCGCCCGCGAGCTGCTGAGGGCCCTCGGCCTGCCCACCCCGCCCGGCGCCGACGAGGACGAGCTGGGCCAGGCGGTGCGCGAGGCCCTCACGGGGCGCCGTGCGCTGCTCCTGCTCGACGACGCGGTGTCCGCCGAGCAGGTCGACGCGCTGCTGCCGGACACCCCCGACTGCCTTGTCGTCGCCGTCTCCGAGGGGCCGCTGACCGGCATCGCGGACGTGCGCCCCTGCACCCTCGGAGGCCTCGACACCAAGTCCGCCCTGGGGCTGCTCACCCGGTACACCGGCTCGGTGCGCATCACCGTAGACCCGCGCGCCGCCGAGGGACTCGTCGAGGAGTGCGCCGGTCAGCCCGCCGCGCTCGTCCTCGCCGGCGGCTGGCTGGCCGCCCGCCCCAAGGCCGCCGTCTCCGACCTCGACAAGCAGCTGCGCTCCGGGGGCGACGACGGGCCGCCGCTGGCCCGGGTCTTCCGGCTCTCGTACGAGGGACTGCCCGGCGCCGCCCAGCGAATGCTGAGGCTGCTCTCCCTCGCCCCCGCCGGACTCGTCGAGCCGCACACCGCCTCCGCGCTGGCCGGCAGCTCGGTGGAGGACGCCCGCGCCCTCCTCGACGACTTCGCGGCCCTCGGTTTCCTGCGGCGCGTCGCCTCATCTCTGCCGCAGTACGAGGTCCCGGGCTGTGTCCTGCCCCTGCTGCGCGCGCAGTCCGAGAGCCAGGACCGCCCGGGCGAGCTGCAGCTGGCCCGCGCCCGGATGCTGGAGCGGACCGTGCGGCTGCTGCAGTCCTGCCGTGCGATCACCGAGACCGACAGCCCGCAGGCCCGCGAGAAGCTCGCCGGACTGCCCCGGGCCATGCGCTTCCCGAGCCCCCGGGCGGCCGAGGACTGGCTGCGTATCCGGCAGCCCGCGCTGCTGGCCGCGGCCCGCCTCGCGGTCGCCGACGGCGAGCTGGACACGCTGGCCCGCCGTCTCATGGCCGCGCTGGTGCGGGCCATGGTCGCCCACTTCGGCACCCGGGCCGCCGCGCCCGAACTGTACGGCATCCACCGGCTCGTTCTCGGCGTCGCCGAGCGCCGCGGCCTGCCCCGCGAGCAGGCGGCGGCCCTGCTGAACCTCGCTGACCTGGACGCGCAGACCGGCCGTACGACGGAGGCGCTGGCCCGCTACCGGGCAGCGCTGGACGCGGGACGGCAGGCGAACGACCCGTATGCGACGGGCCGCGCGATGGAATCCGTAGGCGGCGCCCACCAGGAGCTGGGGGACTACGACCGGGCGGCCGACTGGTACGGCCGGGCCCTGGCCCAGCGGCTCGCCCGCAACGAGCGCGCGGACGCCGCCCGGCTCTACGGCCGCCTCGCCACCGTCCACACCTATGCGGGCCGCTACGGCGAGGCACAGCGCAACTGGCGCGCGGCGATCGCCGGGCACCGCAGGAACGGCGATGTGGCCGCCCACGCGCGGGCGTTGAGCGAGCTGGCGCGGGTCCAGGAGTACGCGGGCCGACCCGAGGAATCGCTGCGTACCTGCCAGGAGGCGGTGGAGTGGGCGCGGAGTGCGCAGGACGTCCGGCTGCAGGCGGCGCTCCAGCTCAGGGTCGCCGACACGCTGGAGCGCCTCGGCGACCCGGCGGCCGCGCGACTGCACCGGGGGGCTGCGGGGCGGATGCTGGGTGAAGAGGCCCAGGAGGGCGACCCGGGGCCGGAACACGACGCTAACGCCTGCGAAATCCGTAGTGCATCAACTAAAGATTGATGCAATGAAAGGCTAGACAGCGGGAACACCTTCATTAAACTGGCTCTGCCGCACGTTCTCCTGCGGTGTCTCCCGGTGTATCCATGCATGCCTGGGTATGTCGTGTAATGCCCCACATTCTCTGAGTCAAGGACCGTGATCGACGTGAAGGTCGGCATCCCCCGCGAGGTCAAGAACAACGAGTTCCGGGTGGCCATCACCCCCGCCGGCGTGCACGAGCTGGTGCGCAACGGCCACCAGGTCGTCGTCGAGCGGAACGCCGGTGTCGGCTCCTCGATCCCGGACGAGGAGTACATCTCCGCCGGTGCGCAGATCCTGGAGACCGCCGACGAGGTCTGGGCGGCCGCCGACCTGCTCCTGAAGGTCAAGGAGCCCGTCGCCGAGGAGTACCACCGTCTCCGCAAGGACCAGATCCTCTTCACCTACCTGCACCTGGCCGCCTCCAAGGAGTGCACGGACGCCCTCCTGGAGTCCGGCACCACGGCGATCGCCTACGAGACGGTGGAGCTGCCGAACCGCGCCCTCCCGCTGCTCGCCCCCATGTCCGAGGTCGCGGGCCGGCTTGCCCCGCAGGTCGGCGCCTACCACCTGATGCGCGCGGCCGGCGGCCGCGGCGTGCTGCCCGGCGGCGTCCCCGGCGTGCCTGCCGCCAAGGCCGTCGTCATCGGCGGCGGCGTGTCCGGCTGGAACGCCGCGCAGATCGCCATCGGCATGGGCTTCCATGTGACCCTGCTCGACCGGGACATCAACAAGCTCAAGGAGGCGGACAAGATCTTCGGCACGAAGATCCAGACCGTCGTCTCCAACGCCTTCGAGCTGGAGAAGGCCTGCCTCGAGGCCGACCTCGTCATCGGTGCCGTCCTCATCCCGGGTGCCAAGGCCCCGAAGCTGGTCACCAACGAGCTCGTCTCCCGGATGAAGGCGGGAAGTGTCCTTGTCGACATTGCGATCGACCAGGGCGGCTGCTTCGAGGACTCCCGTCCGACCACGCACGCCGAGCCGACCTTCAAGGTTCACGAGTCGGTCTTCTACTGCGTCGCCAACATGCCCGGCGCCGTCCCCAACACCTCCACCTACGCCCTGACGAACGCGACGCTGCCCTACATCGTGGAGCTCGCGAACCGCGGCTGGGTCGAGGCGCTGCGCCGTGACCCCGCGCTGGCCAAGGGCCTCAACACCCATGACGGCAAGGTGGTTTACCGGGAGGTCGCCGAGGCGCACGGCCTGGAGCACGTGGAGCTGGAGTCCCTGCTCGGCTAGGCCGGAGGGGGCCGGGGTTCGATTTCCCGGCGTCATAAGGCGATAGGTCAACTTACCCCGTCAACGCCGCGCGCCCGGCCGGACCTTGCCCGACAAGGTCCGGCCGGATGTGTGTATGGTCACTTTGCGACACTCGTTCAACTCGCCTCGAACGCAACCCTTTAACCGTTTCGCACACCGGTGAAACCTGGCGAACGGTGCCCGGACACCCTTGACAGCGGGATGTTTCATTGCCGACACATCGGGCCGGGTCCGGCGGATTGTGTTGCTGCGGACCGCCGACACGCCATAGAGTCGCCAACCGTCGGCATGGTGCCACGCTGACCTATCTAGAAGTTTCCTGGTCACCAAGGAGGTAAGACGACTTGTGAATGAGTCGACATTTACTCCCGGGGGTGGTCAACCAGGAATGCCTGCGCGGGGCGCGGTCCCCACGGGGCTCGAGGCTGTCGGCTCCGTCGCTGTCCGTACCTTCGCAGCCCACCAGAGCCAGAGCCCCCACCTGGCTCCGACAGCACACCAGAGCATGGATGGCCAACACGTGAACGCCATGGCCGGCGGCCCGAGTGGCGAGGTCCGTAATCACTTCGCCGACTACGACGAACTGCCCGACGGGCACTTCTACGACCCCGACGCCGAATACGAGCCCGACCCCGAGTACGCGGCCACGCTGGCGCCCGACGCGGCCCGCCAGCGCCGCGAGCGCATCGGCCCGACCGGCCGTCCGCTGCCGTACTTCCCGATCCCGGGGCCGTTGACCAACCACGGCCCGGCGAAGATCATCGCGATGTGCAACCAGAAGGGCGGCGTCGGCAAGACGACGTCGACCATCAACCTGGGTGCCGCGCTCGCGGAGTACGGACGCCGGGTGCTGCTCGTCGACTTCGACCCGCAGGGCGCGCTGTCCGTGGGCCTCGGTGTCAACCCGATGGAGCTCGACCTCACGGTCTACAACCTGCTCATGGAGCGGGGCATGGCAGCCGACGAGGTCCTCCTGAAGACCGCGGTCCCCAACATGGACCTGCTGCCGAGCAACATCGACCTCTCGGCCGCCGAGGTCCAGCTGGTCTCCGAGGTCGCCCGCGAGTCGACGCTGCAGCGCGCCCTGAAGCCGCTGATGCCGGACTACGACTACATCGTGATCGACTGTCAGCCCTCGCTCGGCCTGCTCACCGTGAACGCGCTCACCGCCGCGCACAAGGTGATCGTGCCGCTGGAGTGCGAGTTCTTCGCGCTGCGTGGTGTCGCGCTGCTCACCGAGACCATCGAGAAGGTCCAGGAGCGGCTCAACCCGGAGCTGGAGCTCGACGGGATCCTCGCCACGATGTACGACTCGCGCACGGTGCACAGCCGTGAGGTGCTTGCGCGTGTCGTCGAGGCGTTCGACGACCACGTCTACCACACGGTCATCGGTCGCACGGTCCGCTTCCCGGAGACCACGGTCGCCGGTGAGCCGATCACCACGTACGCCTCCAACTCCGTCGGTGCCGCCGCCTATCGCCAGCTCGCCAGGGAGGTGCTCGCCCGGTGTCACGCCGAGTGAGTCTGCCGGGGGCCGACGAACTGTTCCGTACCACCGGGGGAATGGCGCTCCAGGCGTCCACTCCCAGGCGCCAGGCCAATGGCGAGGCCCGGGTGCCGGCTCCCGCGGGCGAGAGCGACGCGACGGCCGCGGCGGAGGACGCACCGCCGTCGGTGCCCGTGCAGGGCGGCGACGGGGAGGGTGACGAGCATGTCGCGGCGGACACCGCGGAGGCGGAGGCCGGGGAGTCCCGCACCCGGTCCGCGACCGCGGAGCGGCCCG
>NZ_JBEOZU010000113.1:0-25949 GCF_040298185.1 Streptomyces sp. NPDC001634
GCGCTCGCCCAGGCCCGCGCCCGCGCCGAGGCCTCCGCGGCCGCCTGCACACCTGGCACCCCCGGATGGGCCGCCGCCACCCTCGTCCTCGCCCAGGCCGAGGCCTCCGACCAGCCGTCCGACGCCGCTCAGCGCGCCCTGGACGTCCTCGACCGGATGCCTCCGAGCCGCCTGCGGGCCACCGCCCGCACCCGGTTACAGCAGTTGGAGGGCCTGCTCGCCGCCCGTCCCGCCGAGTACGTGGCCGATCTGCGTGAACGCCTGCGCACCCTGCCGCCTCCTGTGGACGCGTCCGGCGCCGCATCGGCGTGAGGTGCGCCGGACATCTGGCCGTGGTCCGCGGTCAAGGGTGGCGGAAGCCGCGGTCGGGGTTGCGGGCCTGATCGGGGTCGAAGGCGGCAAACCAGTCGTGCGGGGCGAGATTGACCATCCCCAGGGACTGATGGATCTCGTTGTCAGGCTGCTCGATGCCGTCGAGGGAGTGGTCGAACAGCATCAGAACGTCGTGGTCCTGGAAGAGGACGTCGGAACAGGCGTCCCAGTCGAAGTCCGCCCGGTCTTCGGGCAGGCCGACCACCGTGTCCCGCACGAGCCGCGGCCGGTTGCGCGTCAGGTCCTGGGCGCGGGCGATGCCGAGGTGCAGGGCCATCTCCTCGCCGGTGCTGCGCGGTTCGACCTCGGCGTTGGACGAGCAGTCGGCGGCCAGGTCGTCGAAGGCCCGGGCCATCTGCCGCCGCCAGGGACCGTCTTGGTTCCAGGTCGCCCGCGGCAGCGAGCCGAAGAGGCCGCTGGCGCTCCGCTGGGCCGGTTGATCCCCCAGCGTGGACACCTCCTGCCACGCCTGGTCCGACAGCTGTTGAAGGGCCAGGTGCAGCACCGCTCGCGTGCGCGCGGTGAGGACCTCCCCCCTTCGTCGTCTTCTTCGTCCCAGTCTTCGCTGAAGGGATCGGCTCCGCCGTAGCGGGCGCGGGAGCGCAGTTGCTCGCGGACACGGTGCGCGGCCTCTTCGGGGGCGGCGAGCGACGTGTCGATAATCAGCAGTTCGTTGGAGAACGGTTCGGCGCTCAGCAGGACGGCGGCCTCCGTGAGGAGGGCCGTCTCCGTGTCGCCGGAGACACGGGGAAGGACCACCGCGTACTGGTTGTCGGTCAGCCGGTCGATGATGCTGGAGGTCAGCCCGGCAACGATCCAGGGGTCATCCCAGGGCGCGGCAACGTGGAGGTCGTCGACCACGAGGACGTTGCCCGGCAGGTCGACGAAGTTCTCGTACTCCGGGGTGAACTGGCCTTCGGTGTCGAAGAGTTGTTCCGCCACCACCGCGGGGAAGGACTGCTCGTCGGCGATGCGCTCGTGGAGGTTGTGGGCCTTCCAGTACAGGCCGCGCGTCGCACGCACCCGGGCCACCGTCTCGTCCTCGGCGAGGAGGGAGATCTGCCAGGTCTGCACGCCCTCCGCGGCGGGATCGAGAAGCCGGTGGACATGCCGGAACTCCAACGTCAAGGTGCTGGGATCCGCCTTGGCAGAAGACCTGGTTGCCTGCTCGGTCATCGACTTCCTCTCACCGTGCAGCCGCCTCCGACGGCGCGATCCCAGGCTAGTCAGCACGAAGCCCGCGCTGCGCACCATCAGCACAAAGCACCCGATCCAGCGGCCCCTTGGCTCCAGGAGTCCGGGGATCAGGAGGCGTGGGAGCCCAGGAGCACACCGGCCAGCGTCCCGGCGAGCAGGAACGGGCCGAACGGGATCCTGCTCGTACGGTCGGCCCGGCCCGCGAGCATCAGGCCGATGCCGTAGAGCGCGCCGAACAGGTACCCAGCGAACGTCCCTACCAAGACGATCGCCCAGCCGTACCAGCCCAGGACAGCGCCCAGGACGACGGCGAGTTTCACGTCACCGAACCCGAAACCCTTGCTGATCAGGAAGAGCACGAAGTAGCAGGCTCCCAAGACGAGGGAGCCGAGCAGCGCGGACGTCCAACTGCCGTCGGCACCAGGCAGCACCGCCGCGACGCCCAACAAGGCGAGCGCGGCCGCAGCGAGCGGCAGGGTGAGCACGTCCGGCAGCCGGTGCGCCGCGAAGTCGACGGTGGCGAGCAACACGGCGGCCGGGGCGAGCAGCAACCAAACCACCAGCTCGGGGCGGCCCCCGGTGACGGCCGCCAGCAGCGCGCAGACCACGGCCGTGACGGACGCGACGGAGAACGTGCTCGGCCCGCAGGCATGCCCGGCGGCGCAGCGAGCACGCCCCAGCCAGCCGTTGCCGATTCCGGTGAGGGGATGGCCGGCCGGGCACGCCGATCGCCAGGGCTCCTCGGGCGGCACGGAGAACCGGTACGCGGGACGGGATATGAGTACGCCCGCGTCGCAGCCCCACAAGGCGGCAGCCGTGATGATCAGCAACCTCTCCACCGGACGGAGCTTAGGGTCTCGCCGGTGCCGGGCTAGGACGGCACCACCAAGAGATCCACTACGTTGTTGCCCGCCCTACGCCGCGGACGCGGCCGCGCCGGGCTGCGGGCCGAACCGGCTGGCGAACTCCTCGCGGATACCGGGCGTGCTGAGGAAGAGAGCGCTGCCTTCGAGGAAGCGAGCCCTGTCGAGCTCCTGAGCCAGGACGCGTCCGGCGTACACCGTCGGATCCTCGTTCCGCTCGCGCGCCTGGAGCACAAGCTGCTCGTAGTGTTCCTCAGCGACCTCAATGCGAAGTTCCCTGACCATGTCCGCCACGGTAGCCGGGCAACGTCGCCAGAGTTGGGCTCGGCTACCTCGGCGTGCTGCGCTGCCGCGCAGCACGTGGCCCAGTCCGCCGAGCGATCAACCGTCGATTCTCCCGTGGAATACGCAGCGCCGGTCAGGGTCAGGCCTGGCGCCAGGAACGCAGCCTCTCGGCGATGCCGTACGAGTCCAGCCGCAGGCCCCGGATGTCGTAGATCAGTTCCCGCCAGAGCTCGAACTTCGTGTCCACGCGTTCTCCGGAGGCCTCGAGGTAGGCGATGGCGACGCCATATCCGTACACCTCATTGCGGGCCGGGAGTGAGCGCAGCAGCACGCATTCCTCCAGCATGACCGCAGCCCGCCAGAAGGCATCGGGATGGTGCTGATCGTGCCGGGGCGGGTCGACCCGGTGGCGCTGGGCCATGCCGACAAGCACAGAGAAGTCGTTGACGGTCAGGTCGCCCCGGAGGATCTCCTCCTGGCGCTCGAGGAACCATCGGTAGTCGACGTACACGATGGGAGGCACAGGTCAGGCCGCCCGCGAGGTGTCGTGCGCGACGGACGGCAGCCCGCCGAACTCGGCATCGAAGGCGTCCATGACGCCGGGCTCGCTGATCACGCGGCGGAAAGCGGCGGTCGCCGTCTGCAGCGCCCGCTCCTGCTCCTTCTCCCCAGCCACCTTGGCCAGGTAGGCCTTCACAGACAGACCTTCGGCAGCGGCGAGGCCCTGCAGGGTGTCCCTGGTGCTCGTGTCGACCTTGACAGTGGTTTCAGCCATACCCGTAGTATCCCGCACGGTATACGCGCCGCGCTACCTAATGATTGTGGACGTTCCTCGGCTGTTGGGTCTTACGGCTGATGTCGCAATTGCACGAGCCGTGTCGTACCGATGTCGCATACGACATCGCCGTGAGACTAGCGCGTGGGTGGGTGTTGCTGCCCTGGGTGTGTGGTGCTCGTCGAGCTCCGGTTGGACTCGACGCGTTTCAGTGGTCCATCCGTCTGTGGTGACGGATCTTGTTGCCGTTCCTCTGTGGGCTAATCAGCCCACTCCATGGCTTGGGCGGCGCACAGAGCCGGCGAGCACGAGATATACGGAGGTACCAGTGAAGGCAATCGTCGCGACGGATCCGGCCGCGGAAGCAGCCGGGATCACACTCGCGGAGCGGCCTGAGCCGACGCCGGCGATCAACGACGTCGTCGTTGAAGTCCATGCGTCGGGCTTCGTCCCCGCGGAGTGGGAGTGGCCCTCGACGTGGGTCGATCGCGCCGGTCGCGATCGAGCCCAGGCGATCATCGGCCACGAGTTCGCCGGAGTGGTCACCTCCCTCGGCTACGGCACGACGGGGCTCTCGCTGGGACAGCGGGTGTTCGGGATCACGGACTGGCACCGCGATGGAACCCTGGCCGAGTACGCGGCCGTGGAGGCACGCAACCTGGCGCCGCTGCCGGGGAACGTCGACTTCACGGTGGGTGCGAGCCTGCCGATCTCCGGCCTGACCGCGTGGCAAGGTCTGTTCCAGCACGGTCGTCTTCAGGCGGGGCAGAGCGTCCTCGCACACGGCGCCGCCGGCGCAGTCGGGTCTGTGGTTACGCAGCTCGCCCGGGAGTTCGGCGCCTACGTCATCGGTACCGGGCGGGCGGCGGACCGCCAGGCGGCGCTCGACTTCGGCGCGAACGAGTTCCTCGACCTCGCCAGCGAGGATCTCGACGACATCGGCGGGGTTGACGTGGTCTTCGATGTCATCGGCGCTGACATCCAAAGGCGCTCGGCGAGAATCATCCGGCCTGGCGGGACGCTGGTGTCGGTGGTCGGGCCTGTTGAGGCTCGCCCTGTCGACGGCTTGGCGGTCGACTTCGTCGTCGAGTCCGTTCCGAGTCAGCTGGTGGAGATCGTCGACCGGGTGCGGGACGGGCGCCTTCGCACGCACATCGGAACCGTCGCGACCCTCGACGACGCCGTCCCTGCGCTCAACCCGACCGAGCGACGCAAGGGCAAGACCGTCATTCGCGTGCGCCCCTGAGCGCCCTGGGAATGGGCCAACAGAGGTGGTGGGCTGGACGACCGCTGACCTGCCCGGTGTCTGACGAGGAAATGCCACGGACTTGAGACTGATCATGGTTACACGGCCGTGAGACACCAAGAAAGCCCAGGTCGCAAAAGATCGACATGTCGGACGCGGCGAGACCCTACGGCCGCTGCGCCCGCTCGCGGGCATCACCGAAAGATCACGTCCAGGGTGCTACGCGTGCTTGCTCGCGCTGAGAGGTGCGGCTTGGCGCTGCGCGGACTCCGCCCCGTCTTCTTCGCGGCCGTTCTTCCGTCCCGCGGCATCGGGCAATGTCAGTGGTGGCAGGCAGGATGACAGGCATGACAACACCTGCAGCTGTGATCATGGATGCCGCCGCTTACGCGCAGGCGGTCGAGGAAGCGGTGAAGGCGTCGGCCGCCTACTACGCGGGTGGGACGTCGGCCTTGGACGATGACGCCTACGACAGGCTGGTGCGAGGCATTGCCGCGTGGGAGGCCGAACATCCTGATCAGGTGCTGCCCGACTCTCCGACGGGGAAGGTCGCCGGCGGCGCCGTGGAGGGCGATGTCCCGCACACCGTGGCGATGCTGAGCCTGGACAACGTGTTCTCGCCGGAGGAGTTCACCGCCTGGACCGCGTCCCTGGCCCGGCGCATCGGCCACGACGTCGAGCGGTTCAGCGTCGAGCCGAAGCTGGACGGGCTCGCGGTCGCCGCCCGTTACGCCGGCGGTCGCCTGATACAGCTGATCACACGCGGGGACGGGACGGCCGGGGAGGACGTCTCGCACGCGATCGGCACCATAGACGGCCTGCCGGACCAGCTCGCCGAGCCGGTCACCGTGGAAGTCCGCGGCGAGGTCCTGATGACGACCGCTCAGTTCGAGCATGCCAACGAGGTGCGCACCGCGCACGGCGGACAGCCTTTCGCCAACCCGCGCGGCGCCGCGACGGGCACCCTGCGCGCCAAGGAGCGCGCTTACACCGTGCCGATGACGTTCTTCGGCTACGGCCTGCTGCCCCTGTCCCGTACCGAGACGGCGCTCGCTGCGCGGCTGGGCGAACTCGCGCACAGCGAGCTGATGGCGCAAGCCGCCACGTTCGGGATCAACACCACCGCCACCACCGCGGTGCCCGGCATCACCGTCGGCACCGTCGAGCAGGTGCTGGCCCGGGTGCAGGAGATCGCCGCCCTGCGGGCCGAGCTGCCGTTCGGGATCGACGGGATAGTCATCAAGGCCGACCTGGCCGCCGACCAGCAGACGGCAGGATCGGGTTCGCGCGCTCCGCGTTGGGCGATCGCCTACAAGCTGCCGGCCGTCGAGAAGATCACCCGGCTACTCGAGGTGGAGTGGAACGTCGGCCGCACCGGCATCATCGCCCCGCGCGCCGTCCTGGAACCGGTCGAGATCGACGGCGCCACCATCACCTACGCCACCCTCCACAACCCGGCCGACATCACCCGCCGCGACCTGCGTCTGGGCGACCACGTCATGGTCCACCGGGCTGGTGACGTCATCCCCCGCATCGAAGCCCCCGTCGCCCACCTGCGCACCGGTGACGAACAGCCCATCGCCTTCCCCGAGGCGTGCCCGCGCTGCGGGGCCGGCATCGACACCAGCGAGCAGCGCTGGCGCTGCGAGAACGGACGCAACTGCCACCTGGTGGCCGCCCTGTCCTACGCGGCCGGCTGCGACCAGCTCGACATCGAAGGCCTCGGCACGACGCGCGTCGTCCAGCTCGTCGACGCCGGCCTCGTCACCGATCTCGCCGACCTGTTCGCCCTGACCCGTGAGCAGCTGATGGGCCTGGAGCGGATGGGTGCAACCAGCACCGACAACCTCCTCGCCGCCATCGCCGCGGCCAAGGGCCAGCCGCTGTCGCGGGTGCTGTGCGCGCTCGGGGTCCGCGGCACCGGCCGCTCCATGTCCCGCCGTATTGCCCGGCACTTCGCCACCATGGACAACATCCGCGCCGCGGACGCGGAATCAATGCGGCAGGTCGAGGGCATCGGCACCGAGAAGGCCCCCTCGATCGCCGCCGAACTCGCCGAACTCGCCCCGCTCATCGACAAACTCGCCGCCGCCGGGATGAACATGACCGAACCCGGCGCCACCCCACCCACCTCGTCCGACGGCGACACCGGCGGCCACAACGAGGACACCGAGCGTGCGGGCGGACCGCTGGCCGGGATGGCCATGGTCGTCACCGGCACGATGACCGGCCCCCTTCAGAAGCTCAGCCGCAACCAGATGAACGAGCTCATCGAACAAGCCGGCGGCCGCTCTTCCTCCAGCGTCTCCAAGAAGACCACCCTCGTCGTCGCCGGAGACGGCGCGGGGTCCAAGCGAGCCAAGGCCGAGGATCTCGGTATCCGCGTGGCCACCCCGGATGAATTCGCCGCCATGGTCGCCGACTACCTCAACTAGGCCTCGCGCAAGGAGTGTTCCCCAGGTCACACCGGCAGTCGGGGCTGTGCGGGAACAACCCGAGACAGTTGACCGTTCAACCTGTACGTGGCTCGCGGAGGGGACAGTGTCCCCGGGCCTCACCTAGAGCCCATGGGGACGATCGTCCGGCTGAAGCCCCATGGAGCCATCCGCCGAGAGGCGACCGCCCTCCGCACGTCACCGCCTTACGGCCCCGGCTGGTTTTCCCCGTCCAGCCGGGGCTCTTGCGCACTGACGGCGGCCCGCAGCCCTGTGTGACGTACCGACCGTTGACCGGCACACATAAGTCTGCGGTCCGCGAAGAACACCAGGTGTTCGCGGGTCGCAACAAGTTTGAAGGGGCGGCTGCAGACGCCGACGGGATTCGAACCCGCGGCGAGGAAGGGCAGGGCCCGCCCGGCCTCATCTGTCGTCGCGCGGAGGGCCTTCCGCGCGACGATTGCAATGGACCGCTCTGCCACGGCGCTGCAGCCTGCCGGGACCACGCGATCCCGGTCCCTAGACCATAGAGGCCCTTGCCCGAGTGATCCCACAGGTTTTTCGACGTACGCCGCAGCCGACCGGGTCAACGGTGCAGGAGATAGTGCGTCAGGCGGGAGCGGGCTTTGCCGGCGCTGAGTCCGAGGGCCTGGCCGATCGTCTCCGGCGACAACTCGTCGGCCTCCACAGCGTAGGCGGCTTCCCGGCCTGCCAATGCGGCGAGGCGTTCCAGTCGGGCCACCGCCTTCAGCGCGGCCGCCGGCGCCTCCTCGGCGAGCGCGGTCAGCTGCGCCTCCAACAGGTCCATGGCCTTCGTGAGGTCGGCCGGCAGCGGCACCGTCTGGCGTTCCACGGCGCGGATGTGCTCCAACCAGTCGTCGTACGGGCCGGTGACGTCCAGCTCGTGCAAGGAGTCGTCGTTCACCTGGTCCCAGTCGATTGGGTAGCTCTGGCCGCGCCAGCCGCAGGCGCAGGCCCCTCGGCGGGCGGCCGCTTTCGGCCGCTCCAGCCGGCCGTCGTACGCCCACCACTCACTCGTCGAGTGCCCCGCGCTCCCGCTGCCGATGTCCAGATACACCGGCTTCGGCTCACTGCCGTCGGCGAGGACCGCTCCCGCGATGCCCTCGTGGGACTCCCCGAACTCCTCCGTGCGCCACCCCACCGTTCTCCGCCCCTTTCATCCCGTGGACGACCGCGGCTCGTCCTGTCCGCCGCAGAGCGGCCCGGCACCGTCCCTGAGTGGCGACGCTGCCGCGGTCACGGCCCCGAGAATGCCGCAGGCCACGCAGGCACGATGGGCGAACTCCTCAATTCGACCCGATCGGAGAGCACGGTCACCGGCCATCGGGGGTCGTCTCCTCCGGCCGGATGCCTGAAGCTCAGGGAACCGGCCAGCGCCGGTATCACCGTCCCCTTCGACCGCTGAATGCAACTCACCCATGCTCCCCGCCCTCCAGCCTCACGCAACGTGAGGGTCAAGCCGTGGCCGGTAGTCCTCGTCTGGGCGTGCCCAAAAAGATGGGGCTCACGTCTTCGAGCGCGCTGTGACTGAGCACCAGACCTGTCCAATGAGCACTGGACTTGTCGTGTTGTGCATTCGAGTTGGCGGGCAGGGGAGCCCCCGCAGGGGCTGATCTGGGCTGATTTGCTGTTTCTCCTTCCTCTGCTCCATCGGCGTGATCCGCTGGTGACGTGGACGCGTTCCCCCGGAGGGTCGCCGCAGCGGGCCGCGGCCCTGAGTATGGAAGTCGTCCCTCGGAGCCGGCTACTGCTGTGACCGCATAGGTTTCTCTGGTCTCCGTCCCTGGCTAGGAGGCACCGCCCGTGGCGCCCACCGCTGTTCGCGCCGCCACCACGAATGCTGCGATCGCCGGGTGCGTGCCGCCGCCCGCGCGGAAGGCGACCTTCGAGCGACGGAAGAGGGGCAGCCGGGTCAGGACCACGCCCTCGGGGGCATGTGCGGTGGCTATCTCCGGTACGAATCCGGCACCTTGCCCGATCGCGGCCAGTGCCAGGACCGTACGGAAGTCGTTGACCTGATGGCGGATGCGCGGCTGGAAACCGGCCGCCTGACAGGCGCGTACGGCCATCGCGTGACCGGTCGTACCGTCCCGGGCCGTGATCCATGGGGACGCGGCCCACGCTCCGAGCAGCTCCGCCAGCGTGTCGCCGCGGGCGGCAGGACCGGTAGCGGGAGCTCCGCCCGTGGCCAGGTACATCGGCTCCTCCAACAGGGGCACCTGGTCGACCGTGGTGTCCGGGGACGCGGGCACGAAGTCGTAGTCGTGGACGAGGGCCACGTCGAGTTCGCCGGCGCGCAGGCCGTCGGAGACTCGCGCCGAGTCGATCTCCTGCACCATCGGTTCCAGCGCGGGATGCCGCAGGGCTAGTTCGGCCAGGGTGGCGGGCACGATCGCGGGGCCACCAGAGGGGAACGTCCCGATCCGCAGCGGCCCGCCGATACCCTCGCGTGCCCCGGCCAGCTCGGAGACCGCCACTTCGAGGCGTTCGAGGACCGCGTCGGCGTGGGTGACGAGGGTGCGGCCGGCGGGGGTGAGCACCACCCGTCTGCCACTTCGTTCCAGCAGGGGCACGCCCGCCTCGCGCTCAAGCACGCTCAGCTGCTGGGAAACGGCCGAGGCGGTGAAGGTCAGCGCCTCGGCGACGGCCGCGATGGTGCCGCGTCGGTCCAGTTCGCGCAGCAGGTGGAGACGTCGGACATCGAGCATAAGGTTAGCTTACGCATAAGCGAAGAAACATGAACTGGATCTACTGGGTTTGTGTCGGTCAGGCTGGACGCATGAAGCCCGAAGCAAACCTCACCGGCCTGTTTGTCCCCTTGGTGACCCCGTTCACCGACGACCTGCGCCTCGACCCGGACGCGCTCGCCTGGCTCGCCAATGAGGCACTGTCAGTCGGCGGCGCTCGCGGACTCGTTGCCCTGGGCACCACCGCGGAGGCGGCCACGTTGACCACGGAGGAGAAGCAGGCCGTGGTCCGTATCTGCTCGGCCGCCTGTCGGGCACACGGAGCTCCGCTGATCGTCGGCGTCGGCACGAACGACACCGCCGCCGCCATCACGACACTGCGGGAGCTCGCTCAGAGCGGTGACGTCGCCGCGGCGCTGGTTCCCGCGCCGCCCTACACCCGGCCCGGTGAAGCGGGAACGCTGGCGCACTTCACGGCACTCGCCGAACACGGGGGTCTGCCGCTGGTCGTCTACGACATCCCGTACCGCACCGGTCAGGCCCTCAGCACCAGCACCCTGAATGCGCTCGGGCACCTACCGGAGGTCGTCGGGGTCAAGTACGCGACCGGCGCGATCGACGCAGCCGCGATGGAACTGCTCGGCTCGTCGGCACCGGGCTTCGCGGTGCTCGGCGGCGATGACGCCGTCATCTCGCCGCTGCTCGCGGCGGGCGCCCGTGGCGGCATCCTGGCGTCGGCCAATGTCCGCACCGCTGACTTCGCCGAGCTGATCTCGCTGTGGCAGCGCGACGCTGCCGGACCGGCCCGCAGGCTGGGAGCCGAGCTGGCCCGGCTGTCCGCCGCGCTCTTCGCCGAGCCGAACCCGACCGTGATCAAGGGGGTGTTGCACGCTCAGGGCCGCATCCCCAGCCCGGCCGTCCGGCTGCCGCTGCTGGCCGCCTCCGCCGATTCGGTCCGACGGGCGACGGACCTGGCCACCGCCCGGACCCACCAAGCCCACCAAGAGGCCGCGGCCTGACATGGGCACGTGGTCCCCGGGGGAACCCGGTGGACTTCGATGCAAGCCGATTGCGCCCGCCCGCTCCCGTGCCACCACGCGCCCCACGTGGGCGAGCCCTCCAGGCGGCCGAGGCGGGCGGGTCGGTCCATCACGTGGACCTGTCAGCGACTGTGATGATGGGGTTGGGACGATGCTCAAATGACTGATGAGATCCGGAAGACATACCTGCAGGCTGCCGAGAAGGCGGTGAACCTGCTGGCCACAGAGCAGGTAGCCCGACGCTGGGAGACCGAGTCCGTGCTCCCCGGGATGTCAGTGGGTGGGCTGGCCGGCCACCTTGCGCGTAGCGTCCTCCAGGTCGAGTGGTTTCTCGACGGGCAGGTATTCGGCGCAGAACCGGTGTCACCGGTGCGGTACTACGCGCGGCTCGCAGATACGTCGTTGCCGGACTCCGCGCTGAACGTCGGGGTGCGTGCCCGCAGCGAGGAAACTGCCGCAGCCGGCCGCGCTGTTGTGGCTGAGCAGGCCCGGGCAGCATGGGTGCGACTGTCGCAGCGGCTGGGCATGGAGTCGGCCGATCGGCGGGTGGCTGTCCTTCACCGGCCGGGAGAGGAGATGTTGCTCGACGGATACCTGCAGACCCGTTGCGTCGAGCTGGTGGTGCACCTCGATGACCTCGCGCTCAGTGTCGACGCGCCATGCCGAGTGCCCGATGCTGCGCTCGCCGTCGCGGTGGATGTGCTCGTTGCCGCCGCCCGGGACCGGCACGGCGACCAAGCCGTGTTGCATGCGCTCGCCAGGCGTGAGCGTGACGCTGACCAGGCCCTGCGTGTGTTGTAGGGCTACCGCATTACAGACGGGTTCTGGGGTGGCCCTGGGTTGGTCGGGGCTCCTCCTCGCCGTCGACGAGCCCGCGCTCGACGCCTGCGGGCCCGGCCTGCGCCCGCTGCTCACGCGCACCGCAGACTGCGCACCTACTTGGCCAGACCGCTGGGGCTGGAGGGCCGGGCCGAATCTGTGCATCGGAGTTGTCCATCCGGGCCAGACAGCATGCTCAGTCACACGCGCGCCGTCGGCGAAGCCGGTGGCCACCACAGGCGGCCCCCGGATCGCGGGGCGACTCGAGACGGCATGGCTCCCCCACACGGCCTGGGGCGGGATGCCGAGGCTGACCCCGCCATGCGACCGATTCCAGTCACAACCCCCTGGCCGAATCCAGTGCCATCCTGTGACCGCGGTGATCCTCTTCCTCCCCCAGGCGGAGGCCCCCGCCCCCTGGCCCCGTCCGCGTGCTGTCACCTGGGCGGGGCCGCGCCGTCCCTCCCGGCCTCCCCACGTGCGCTGACCCCGCACCGTGTGCGCCCTCTACGCGCTTGCCTCGCCGATGCGGCGTTTGGCCCGCTCGACCTGGCGCATCAGCAGGTCCGCGAACTGGATGATCTCTGCTGCCTCGATCGGGTCGTCGAAATCGACGGTGCGGTGACTGGCGGGGTTCTTGTAGGCGCCCATGGCGCCGGCGAACAGGTTGGTGGTGGCCGCCTGCTCCCCGCCCTCGGCTTCAGCGTCGGCCAGCGCACCGCCGGCCTTGCCGTTCTCATGAGGTCGGAACGCCTCCCGCATCAGCTTCACTCCGACCAGGGAGTTGTCGAGTCCGGAGGCGTCGCGGACGGCGACCTCGACCGCCTTCGAAGTTGGTGCGCACCGTGTCTTCCAGGGCCGGGTGAAGCGGACCGGACAGCCGCTCGCGGGCCTCGAACCGCGTGATGCCCTGCGGGTCCTTCACCAAGTCCATGCCGTCGGCGGAGATCCGGCGGAACGCATCGGACTGGCTGGGTTCCCGGGACAGCAGCGCCTGCGCCTCCAGCCAGCACCAGGCATCGGACAGCCGGTTCACGAGCGCGTCCGCATCCGGCTCTTCCTGGAATGCCTGCCGCGCCGAACTTGTCGTGCCCGCGTACTGCAGATATCCGGTGCTGCTGGCGAGGTGCCGCAGAAGAAGGAGCGCGACATCCCGCGTGGGCAACTGCCGGATCTGCTCTGCCGGAACCGGCGGTATGTACTGGAAGTGCATGGGGCCACACGCTACGACGCAGCACTGACACTCTTGGTCTGCTTTTCCGTGTCGTGTCGACTTGACCTGATATGGGGTGGTGTCTTTGGATCAGCGCGGGCCTGTGAACGCCCGGCCGCGCGACGGATGAAGCCCCCGCAAGCTCCGTCGCCGAGGACCGGCCAGAAGCGTCACCACGCATCATCGGACGCACAACCACGCAGACACAGCGCTGATCGACGGGGGCCGGCCAGCGCGGAACAGGCATCAATGAGCCACCAGACAGCTCTGGCCGCCACCGAGGACCGCCATCGCTGCACGGGCGAATCCCATCAATCCCTGCACTCGCTACCGGTAGTTCGTTAAATCCGGCAGTAGAGATCAATGCCGTGTCCGGTGGTGACCGCGTCGATCAGGGCCTGGAGCTCGGAGGGTGGGTCCTTGTCCGTCCAGGCTCGCCACCACCGGTTGAGGGTGATGGCGGGGGTAAGCCAGGAACGGATGGCGCGTAAGGCCCTGGGCCAGCAAGGCTGTTGGGGCTGGTGGGGTGTGCCTGGGCCCCCTCTCGGGCCCGCCGTCGGGGCACGGGTCCGGCGCGCTGGTATCCAGGGGTCCGGGTGGGGCGAACCACTGGTCCCAGCAGAAGGAGAAAGCACAGTTGACCAGGGTCTGGTGGCGGCGGATGGCGCGGTCGGAGCGGACTTGGAAGTCGGCCCAGCCGAGTTCGTCGTTGACCTGCTTGTAACTCTGCTCGATCCACGGCCGCAGTCCGTAGAGGCGGACGATCTCGGCGAGGTCGGCGGGCGGGTGCGGGCTGGTGGCGGCGTGGGGTGCGTCGGGGTGGGGCAGGTTGGTGGCCAGGTACCAGGTGGCCTTCTCCGGCAGCCGGGCTGGGTCGGTGGTGGCCACGACCAGCCGGCAGGGTGAGTCGGGGCTGTAGCCGCCCAGGCGGGTATCGGCGGCCCACCAGGTCTCGGTGTGCCCGTCGCGGAAGTGACGCTGAACGGGTGTCCAGTTGCCGGGACGACTGGGACCCCTCCAGGCCAGGGCGTGTGCGGCCTGGACGGGGGTGTGCGGCTGGTCGGCCGGGGCCCAGACACCGTTGCGCGGCTTGAACGCCACCACGTAAGCCAGGCCGGCCTCGCGCAGCGCGAGGTACCAGTCGTTGCTGACGGAGTAGGCGCAGTCGGCGACCACGGCCCGGCAGCCGAAGCCCGCCTCCTTTCCGCGGGCCGCGAGAGCGGCGGCCAGCTGCGGTTTCGTACGGAAGGCCAGATCGGACCGGCCACGGGCGAAGTGATGGGCTGGGGTGTAGGGAGTCGCGTGCAGCGGGTGGTACACGCGGCCGTCGGTCCACACCGTGGTCACTGTGACGATGCCGTTGTCGGTCTTGCCCAACCGGCCCAGCCACTGCCGGCCCACGTGCGCGGTGGCGGTGCCGTCCTTGCCGTCCCCGGAGTCGTCGATCACGATGACCCCGCCGTCGTGCGGAGCCGTCGCCTGCTGCTCTCGCAGCAGTTCAAGCCGCCGGTCGTTGACCTGCTCGGCCTCCCAGGGCGACTCGGACAGGAAGAACTGCAGCCGCTGCACCCCCGGCATCCCCGCGCCGGTCACCGGCTCCGCCCCTGCCAGGCAGGTGATCGTCTTGTTCCGCTCCCGCGGCGCCAGCAGCCCGGTCAGGTACTCACGAAAACCCCGCCGCTGAGCCAGGCTGAAGAAGAGGTCGTCGAACCGGGCCGCGTACTCCTCCAACGGACCGGGCGCGGGCGGACACGAACGGCGAGCGGTCATCTGCAGCCTCCAGCAAGGCAGTTGACTCCCATCACCGGCCTACGACCAACCCGACCTGACGTCAACCCACGCCACCGCCGGAATTAACAAACTACCGGTAGTCAGCCCCACAGGAGAAACGCTGGCCATCCCCGCGGCGCGCCATCCAGAACAGGCGGAACTGGAGGCCGCCGTGTTCCTCGCCGCCTGCAAGATCGGCGGGATTTCGCAGGATCCCCTGGGGATCGTCAGCGTCCGGCCGGAACCAGAGCTGCTCGGCATTCGGATGCTGGCCGAGCCGTACGTGATCCGGTACTGGGCTGACATGCTGCTTCCCCGCTCGGTCGCGGCCGACAGCAGTGACCCCCACAACCGCGTCTCCGGTGTAGCCGGCCTCCGCTATCGCCGCGAGCGCGGCGGCATCTGCCTGTACCGCCCGGCAACACCAGCCCGCATCCTGCTCACCGGCTTCAACCCCCGATGGTGGGAGCGCGTCACCGACCTGCTGAGCGACGACTACCAGCTCCTGCAAGACCAATCGGACTGGACCCCGGACGAACGAGCGACCCACACCGCAGCCAGCGCCTTCCCCGTGAAACCGGCGCCCATCTTCTCCCCCCTGCTACGCCGCATCCGTGCCACCGCAGGACCGGGAGAGATCAACGCAACCGACGCCTGGAGCTCCATGGGCGGCTTCCGGCTGGAGGCCACCGACGGCCCGCCCTGCCCCGATCTGGTCCGCCTTCTCGGTGACGGGCCGACCGGGCTGGGCTGGGAAGTCGATCACAAGTCGTGCACCTGTCTTTGCGATCACATCCGCGGCGGCTGCAACATCGACTTCCGCGACCCTGCCACGGGCTACTTCGTGTACTACTCGAACGGGAAGTGGGGCCGCACCGACGACGAGCGGCACCGCAGTTTCATGGCCGACGCGAACCGCGACGCCTTCACCCGCTGACCGCTGATGCCGAAAGAGGCGACATGCCTGGCCCCCAACTCCAGGGCGCAGCTTCACCGTGAGCCAAACGGGTGCTTGATAGGCATATATGCCGAGTTGCCTGGGGCCTGCCTCAGCTCTGAATTAGCGTGTGGCCCGGCTTCCACTACCCAACGCGGAGTCGGCACCATGACATCCGAAACGCCTGGATACGACGACAGTGCTCCTTTCGAAGTCTCTCGTTCGCCCGAGTCGGCACTGCCTCGCCCGGAAAACGAGGGCATGAATGTCTGCCGGGTGTCCGCGATTTCCATGATGTTCGGCGGCGACCGCACTGGAGTGCGCGATGTGTCCTCTGAACTAGAGGCAATGGGATGGTGGTGAGGGTGACGAGCATGAGCACATGTGAGGGTCCGCCGACCGTCAGGTCGGCGGACCCTGGAGATCGGTGACGGTCAGCCGGAATGGTTCGCGTAGTAGTCGCGGAGCAGGCCGTTGATGCCGTCCACGGTGTCCGAGATGCTGATGCACCACCATCTGCGAACCGTGCCGAGCCCACCCGACGGCTCTGGCCAGCCCTCCCGGCTCACTACATGCCTAACTTGCCTTACTAGGCCTGAACTGCAAGGACGCGTGACAGCACTAGATAACGATGATCATCTGCGCGTCCGGGGCGGCGCTCTGAGTGAGGAAGCGCAGGGGAACGCTTCCTCAGCCGGGCAGAAGATCGCGTGCCGGTTGTTTCAGCGCGGTTCGGACGAACTGGGCCGCGCGGTCGAGCGCCAGTGCGCCCTCGTCCAGGATCGGCGCGAAGCCCTGGAAGACGTGTGGCACGTCCGCAGTGATGTCGAGGATGACCGAGACGTCGGCGGCTGCCAGGCGGGAGGCGAGCCGGATGGAGTCGTCGAGCAGTGTTTCGTGCGTTCCGACCTGCACGAGAGTGGGCGGCAACCCGTGCAGGCCGTCGAACAGCGGGCTGTGCTCCCGTGCCGCGGTAGCACCTTCGCCGGCGTAGTCGAGCACGCGCCGGGCGAGCGCTTCCCGATTCACCGCGACGTCTACGGACGCCCGCGTTGTCATCGAGTCGCCGGACAGGGTCAAGTCGATCCAGGGCGACAGGAACACCGCGCCCGCCGGTACGGGCCGGTTTCCCGCCACCAGTGACGTGAGCAGTCTCAGTGCCACCCCGCCTCCGGCGGACTCCCCGATCACGATCAGTCCGTCGGTGACGACACCCGAGTCCAGCAGCGCTTCATAACACGTCGCGGCATCGGTCGCGGCGGCCGGTGCCGGGTGTTCCGGCGCGAGCCGGTAATCCACCGTGACGACCCGCAGTCCCGATCGCCGGGCGATCTGGGTCACCAAGCCCAAGGAGCTGTCCGCCGAACCCAGAGCGAACGCGCCGCCGTGGAAGTAGAGCGCGGTGCCGACCGGTTGCGGCGCACCGCTGATCGTGACCGACAGCGCGGCGACACCCGCCAGGTCGAGCTTCTCGACGATGGCGTCGGCGGGTACCGGCTGCGAGCTGAGGATCTGTTCGAACAGCGGCCGTTGGACGTCGAGATCGCCACCCAGGTCGAGCGGCGAGTTCCGCCGGAGTTCGCGGACCTGCTCGCGTTGCTTACGAGTCATGCTGTCACCTGCCTGGTTCCGAGGCCGGTGCGGTGTGGAAGTTGGCCGAGGACGACGGTGTGCTTGTTCGTCATGATCGCGCCTCCGTCGACTTGACGTGCTGCGCTACCAGTGCCGAAAACTCTTCGGGCTCGTCGATCGGAACGATGTGGCCGGCGTGGGGCAGCAGCCTGGCCGTCAAGTTCTCGGTAAACGGAGCGAGTTGACGCGCGGTGCCCTCGCCGACCGCGCCTCCGCCGATCGTGAGCACCGGAAGTGTGAGCACGTTCTGCGTCACCCACGAGGAGATCCAGCCCGCGTTCGCGGGCATCGCGCGGTAATGCTCGAAAGCGGCCCGCAAGGACTCCCGCCCGCGGTACGCCTCGACGATCCGGGCGCTCAGCACCTCCGAGAGCCCGCGGCGGCTTCCGCCGTCGAGGAAGAACCGGATGTAGTGGTCTTCCCGTCCCTCCAGCAGGTCCTCGGCGAACCCGCCCGGAGCCGAGTGGAGCCCGAACCACCAGGGCGCGCCGTTCGTCGTGAAGGATTCGGCGCCGGGCAGAGTGCCGATCATCGCCTCACTCAGCGTCAGGCTGGACACCCGGTGCGCGTGGGCCGCGGCCAACGCGAACGCCGGTGCGGCGCCGAGGTCGATGCCGACGACGTGCGCCCGGTCGATGTCAAGCGCGTCGAGGACCCCGACCAGATCCCCGGCGACCTCGGTCGCCAGGTAACCGCCGGCCGCTCGGTCGCTGTCGCCCAGACCGCGTAGATCCGGCGCGACGACACGAAGCCCGGCCGCCGTCAGCAGCGGCGCGACTTCGGACCAGATCGCCCGCGTGTGCGGAAAACCGTGCAGCAGCAGGACCGCGGGTCCCTCACCCGCCACCTCGACCGCGAAGCGGACGCCGTTCACCGAGATGTACCGCGCTCGGGCATCCGCCAGGTAGGCAATCAACATCGTTTATCTCATCCAGTCGGTTACTATCAGATACCAGGCGAACATAGGAGACCGACCGTGGACGTTCAAGGAGGCACTTCCCGGAACCCTGGTCACCCCGGGGTAACCCCTCACCGCGGCGACCTCTTCGATGCGGCCTGCCCCACCAGGCAGCTGCTCGACCGGGTCGGCACGAAATGGACGACAATGCTCGTCCTGACCCTCGACCAGACCGATGGCGAACTACGTTTCACCGAACTCAAGCGAGCCATGACCGGGATCTCCCAGAAGATGCTGACGCAGACCCTGAGGTCACTCGAACGGGATGGCCTCGTCACCCGCCGGGTCGAGCCTTCCGTTCCGCCACGGGTGTTCTACGGGCTCACCGTGCGTGGAAAGTCGTTGGCACAACCCCTGTCACAGTTGCGAGAGTGGGCAGAGACGCACATGCCCGAGGTTCAGCTCGATCAGAACGCATTCGACCGTTCACTCTGAGCGCAGGGCTCGTCCACGGCCAGCCAGGCCGGCGATGAGCAAGGTCGTTGGGCGTGTCCGATGGGTCCCTTGACGGGTCTGACGGTGGATCCGTAAGTGAGAACGAGGCGGGTGAACAAGCTCAGCGCGTGAGCACGCACCCAGCCGCGACGCCGAGCCAGAGCATGGCTCCGAAGAACAGGCCGACGATCGGATACAGGCGGTACTTCCGGGTCAATACCCTTGCGCTTTTCGGCCTTTCGGGCAGGTAGGCGACCGGTACATGGGTTCCGAGGGCCAGCCCCGTCCCCGTCGTGGCGGGCCGGAACCGGACGGGCCGGCCCTGCCGGTCGGTGAACTCGATGACAGGCTTCGAATAATCGTCCCCGGGCTCGTGCTCCTGGTCCACCACCACCCCCTCGGCGTGCAGCCCGTAGCGGCTCAGCCGCATCTGCAGCCGTGCCTCCCGGGCGCCGGCCCGCAGACTCACCAGGCCCGCCAATACGGCTAGGGTCTGTTGCGAAAGTGGATCTTGGTCGTGGATGATCGCGCTTCGTGAGGCGTGGTGACCTGACGAACAGCCAGTGGGCTCGGCTGGAGCCGTTGTTGCCGCAAGGCATCAAGCCGGGCCGTCCGCCGGTGTGGACTCGGCGGCAGCTGATAGACGGCATACGGTGGCGGACCCGAACTGGTGCGCCCTGGCGTGATGTACCCGAGCGGTACGGCCCGTGGGACCGGGTTTACGACCTGTTCCGACGGTGGCAGCGCGATGGCACGTGGGCGCGGATCGTCGCCCAGCTCCAGGCCCAGGCCGATGCGAAGGGCCTGATCACGTGGGATGTGAACGTCGACTCCACCGTCTGCCGGGCTCACCAGCACGCCGCCGGGGCGTCGAAAAGGGGGATCTGCAAAAGGAGCCGCCCGGTGGCCTTGCCGTCGAACCGGCCGACCACGGTCTCGGACGTTCCCGAGGCGGGCTGACCACGAAGATCCACCTCGCCGTCGAGCAGGGGCAGAAGCCCCTGTCGGTGCTGATCACGGCCGGGCAGCGGGGTGACTCCCCGCAGTTCGAACCGGTCCTGGAGGCCATCCGGGCCCCACGGCTGGGGCGTGGGCGACCCCGCCGGAGACCCGACCGGGTGCGGGCCGACAAGGCGTACGACTCTCGCCGTAACAGGGCCTACCTGCGCAGACGTGGGATCAAGGCGACCATCCCGGTCCCTGCCGACCGTGTCCGAAACCGCCAGAAGCTCGGGTCCCGGGGTGGTCGGCCGCCGAAGTTCGACAAGACCGACTACCGCGAGCGGCATGCCGTCGAGTGCGGCATCAATCGTCTCAAGCGCCACCGGGCCGTGGCCACGAGATACGACAAGCTCGCCGTCCGCTACGAGGCGACGGTGCTGGTCGCGGTCCTCAATGAGTGGCTATGACAGCGGGACTACCTCTGCGGCAAGTTGTTCACCAAGAGCGCGGTGGCTTCCGCGGGCGTCGCAACCTCGCCCAGGAGGGCGGCGTAGCCGGCTGAATAGACCTGGTACGGCGGTCCGCCGTAGACGATGAACGGAACGTCGTCGTGATCTGGTCCGCTCCAGGGCGGGGCACTGCGCAGGAAGTGCAGCGTGCCGTGCGTCGGGAAAGGATAGAGGCCGCGCAGGCGTGGCTCGGCGTGGGCGGCCTCAACGATGACAGACAGCGATTCATGCGTGGCGCCCCGGGTGCCTGACCTGCGTTCCAAGAGCCAGCGCCAGGCGGTCGCGATGTCAGGGGCTTCGGACATGGGCACATCTTCGGAGATCTCGGCGGTAGCCACAAGCTGATCCGTCGACAGCCACGACTTTCCCAACAGACCCTAGCCCTGCCAACCGCCGGGACGTCCAGGCCAAACGGGCTGGACGCCCCGGCAACAAGGATCCGCTGGTGCCGGTTCAGCGACGAGGGTCATCTGTTGGCAGTCGGGGCACCGGATGGTCAGGTTCTCTAGCCCCCTCAGCTCGCCGCCCCGGAGGCGGTCCAGGCGCCGCTTGATGTAGGAGCTGATGTTCCTCACGCCCTCAATCACCGGAACCATGTCCCGGGCCGCCGCCTCGCGCTCCGGGCCGTTGAGCAGCGGCAGGAGTTCCTCCCCCAGGAAGCGCATGAGAACGTCCAGCACTCGGCCGGGGCGGGCCTCCACCGCGTGGGCGTTGTGCGTCAGGCCCGTTCTCAGGCCGACTTCCGAACCGCATCTGACCAGCGTCAATGGAATGCGCTGGAGTGCGGTCTCACGCCGGATCACCTCCGCTCGCGCGGAGAGGACGACGTGGACAGGGCCCACAGCTCGTCCTGCGTCGGATCACCTCCGCTCGCGCAGAGAGGACGGCCGCGAGCTCACCCTCGATCAGCTCGCCGACGGATCACCTCCGCTCGCGCAGAGAGGACCAAGCCCCAGATCCATCCGGTGCTCCAGCGTTCGGATCACCTCCGCTCGCGCAGAGAGGACGTGGTGCGCTGCTGAGAGCGCGCCTTCTCGGCCGGATCACCTCCGCTCGCGCAGAGAGGACACCACCGGCATCGTCCTGCAGAACCTCGCGAACGGATCACCTCCGCTCGCGCAGAGAGGACTTGATACCGAGGGTCTCGACGTCCGCGAGGAACGGATCACCTCCGCTCGCGCAGAGAGGACGTTACAGAGGATCGGCGGAATTTTGTCAAGGGCGGATCACCTGTCGGTGTGAGGTCTCAGGAGATGCTTGACCGATTGTGCTCTGGACATGGTTGACACGTTCGGCTGAACGTCTGCCGTCCCCCGACCGCCGATGCTGCAGGGCTGCTTCCGTCGGTGACGTGGATGTTCAGCAGTTGGCCGAGTACCGCTACCGAGCCGTCCGCGAGGTGCTCGGTGGGTCCCCGATCGGTGAGGTCGCGGCCCGGTACGGCACCTCGCGTCAGACGTTGCACAGCTGGCGGCGGCGGTTCGAGCAGGAGGGCATGCCCGGTCTGTTGGATCGCTCCCGGCGCCCGCGGAACAGTCCCACGCGCCTCTCTGCAGAGGTTGAAGCCGAGATCTGCGAGCTGCGTCGCCGGCATCCCCGCTGGGGTGCCCGCCGGATCTCCCACGAACTGGCCGCCCGCGGGCTGGAGTCGGCGCCTTCGCGGGCCACGGTCCATCGTGTGCTGTCCCGCAACGGCCTGGTCCGCACCCAGGAACAGCAACATCCGCGCAAGTACCGCCGGTGGCAGCGCGAAGCGCCCATGCACCTGTGGCAGATGGACCTGGTCGGCGGGGTGCCGCTGGCCGACGGCCGGGAGTGCAAGATGGTCACCGGCATCGACGACCACTCCCGGTTCGTCGTGATCTCCTCCGTCGTGGCCGTGCCCAGTGCCCGCGCGGTGTGCTCGGCCTTCACCGCCGCGATGCGCCGTTACGGGGTGCCCTTCGAGGTCCTGACCGACAACGGCAAGCAGTTCACCGGCCGTCATACCCGCCCCCAGCCGGTGGAGGTGCTCTTCGAGCGCATCTGCCGGGAGAACGGCATCACCCAGCGGCTGACCAAGCCGCGTTCACCCACCACCACGGGCAAGATCGAACGTTTTCACCGCACCCTGCGCGAGGAATTCCTCGATCACGTGGTGCCGTTCGAGTCGCTGGCCGCGGCCCAGGAAGCGATCGACGGCTGGGTGCACGCCTACAACCACCAGCGTCCGCACCAGGCCCTGAGCATGGCCACCCCGGTCAGTCTCTTCCGTCCCCATGCTGCAGTCCGCGGCGGTGACGTACATCCTGAACAGGCCGTTGCCGAACCGGAATTGTCCATTGAGGTCGTCGAACCGCCGGTCCTGCCGCAGCAGGGGACCGCGGTCGAGTTCGATGTGCGGGTGCCTCCCAGCGGGGAGATCACCCTGGTGACGGGCAGGCAGCGAGTCGGCATCCACCAGGCACTGGCCGGCCGGACGCTGACTGTCTGGGCGAACCACCGCAGCGTCCACTTCCTCCTCGACGGGCACCTTGTCACCACGGTCCCGTCCCGGCTGCGGCCGGAGGACCTCGCCTACCTGACCATGCGCTACGGAGCCCGTCCGGCCGGTCCCGAGCCCGCACCCCCGGCCCTGCCCAGGGCCCGCAGCGGCACGGCCATCCTCGCCGCCGGCGAACCCGTCGAGGTCGACCGCAAGGTCCATCGCGACGGGATCGTTTGCCTGGCCGGTGGCCGCTACCAGGTCGGATTCGCCCTCGCTGGCCGCACGATCGCCCTCCGTCTTGACGGACACCTCATGCACGCCATCGCCGACAACGCCCTGATGGGAACGTGGCCCTGCCCCGTTCCGGCCGACCGTCTGGGGCAGATCGCTGGGGCACGGACGGCGACGTCCCCGCTGCCGCCTCCGCCTCTGCCTGCTGGCGCTATCCGGGCCCAGCGCAAGGTGCATGCGAGCGGCCGCTTCATGATCAACGGCCAGTTCATCAAGCTCGGCCCGCGGCATGCGGGAAAGATCGTCACCGTCGTCATCGAGGACACCCACTACCGGATCCTGCACGGGGAGGACGAACTCGCTGTCAGGCCCCGCAAGAACCTCGGGCCGATCACCAGGCTCTACGTCAAAGGCATGGGCACCCAGAAGGACCGTCAAGGATCTCCTGACGACAAACCGTCAATGAAGTCCTGAGACCTCACACCGAGATCACCTCCGCTCGCGCAGAGAGGACCAGATCCAGGGCATGCAGGACGCGGTCGTCGGCGGATCACCTCCGCTCGCGCGGAGAGGACTCAACGTGCACACCCTTGCCGAGCGGACCGGGCGGATCACCTCCGCTCGCGCAGAGAGGACTTCGTCCAGCATCGCGCCGGCCGCTCGGGCGCCGGATCACCTCCGCTCGCGCAGAGAGGACCCCGGTGACGGCGGTCTTGAAGTCGGCTGCGGCGGATCACCTCCGCTCGCGCAGAGAGGACGCGAGTTCTTCCTCGTCCATGCCGGAGTACGTCGGATCACCTCCGCTCGCGCAGAGAGGACCGTGAGGGTGGCCATGTAGAGCCCGTGCCCTGCGGATCACCTCCGCTCGCGCAGAGAGGACGGGCCGTCCGTGGCGCCGAGCTCTGTCAGCGTCGGATCACCTCCGCTCGCGCAGAGAGGACCCCTAATCGTGGTGCCGGCACGTCATCGGGCGCGGATCACCTCCGCTCGCGCAGAGAGGACAAGTCCATGCCGACGATGACGGCTACGCGCTTCGGATCACCTCCGCTCGCGCAGAGAGGACTAAGAGGGCATGCGGCGGACGTTCGCGAACCGCGGATCACCTCCGCTCGCGCAGAGAGGACACATCGGGCTTCCCTCCTGTGTTCTTCATGGACGGATCACCTCCGCTCGCGCAGAGAGGACGCGTAGGTGCGCCGGGCTCGTTCCCGGGTGGCCGGATCACCTCCGCTCGCGCAGAGAGGACACCTTCCACGCCCGCGGCCTGCGCCTGCACGGCGGATCACCTCCGCTCGCGCAGAGAGGACGCGTTGGAGACGACCCCGGGACGCTCCCCCGACGGATCACCTCCGCTCGCGCAGAGAGGACGGCTTCGCTCTGGCCTTCATGGTCTGGAGCTTGGGATCACCTCCGCTCGCGCAGAGAGGACTGGCGCTGCCCAATGTCGACGTGGTTCATGATCGGATCACCTCCGCTCGCGCAGAGAGGACTCTTGCTGACCTGGGCCCCTTCAGGCGCTTTGCAGGTTCTTTGCCGGGGCTAAGGGCTGTCCCGTAACTGTTGGTCGTCACCGGGCGGCGGCGTGCAGGTCCCGTGTGTACCAGTCGAAGCGTGTGCCGTCCTTGCTGTGCGTCGGCTTGCCGGGGGTGAACCCTGCCCGCTGCGCGACTGCGGCAGATGCGGGATTCTCCGGCTCCACCTGGATGACTGCCTCCGCCCCGCCTTCACTCGCCGCGTACTGGGACGCCAACAGGACCGCGCGGGTCGCCAGGCCACGCCCCCGCCAGGACGGATAGAGGCCGTAGGCGACATTCACCTGGCCGGGCGCCAGACCTTCTCCTGCGAACCGCAAGTCGATCGTGCCCGCGAGCACCTCGTCGGCACCCATCCGGATGCCGAACGCGCGGAGCGGCCCGGCGGTGTCCCACTGCTCCCGGCAGTGCCGGAAGTACGCTTCGGTGCCCTCCCACGTGCCGGGACCGCCGTTGAGCCAGCGAACGAGTAGCTCGTCCTCCCCCGCGAGGTGCGCCTCCACATCGTCCAGGCGCAGAGGGGACAGAGTGATGATCCCGTCGGACAGCTTCACTGCATGCATCCGGTGATTCTTGACGCCAGAGCCGTGCCGCACCATCGAATTCTGCGCGACATCACGCGGACCTCCCGGGCCAGGAGATGATCTCCGTGTGACTGCTGTGATCACGGCGTCGGAGCCGACCTGGATAGCCCCGTTCACCGGTCTGAGCCCGCGTGCCTTCGGGAAGCTGGTGGCGGTTCTGCGGCGTGAGGGTGCGGACGCGGTCCGCAAGGGTCGGCCGTGGAGCCTGCCGCTGGAGGACCGGGCCTTGCTGGTCGCGGCCTACTGGCGGACGAATCTGACGATGCGGCAGCTCGCGCCGCTGTTCGGGGTGTCGAAATCGGCGGCGGACCGGATCATCGACCACCTCGGGCCGATGCTCGCCCTTCGGCCCCGCAAGCGGTTCGCCAAGGACACCGTACTCATCGTGGACGGCACCCTGGTCCCCACCCGGGATCACACCATCGCCGAGCGGTCGAAGAATTACCGGTACTCCACCAACCACCAGGTCGTCATCGACGCCGACACCCGCCTGGTCGTCGTGGTCGGCCGGCCGCTCGCCGGGAACCGCAACGACTGCAAGGCGTGGGAGGAGTCCGGCGCCAAGGCCGCCGTCGGCAAGACCACCACGATCGCCGACGGCGGATACCCGGGCACCGGACTCGTCATCCCGCACCGCCGTGAGCGCGGCCAGACCGAACTCCCGGACTGGAAAGCGGAACACAACAAGACCCACAAGCAAGTTCGAGCGCGCGTGGAGCACGTCTTCGCCCGCATGAAGACCTGGAAGATCCTCCGCGACTGCCGCCTCAAAGGCGACGGCGTCCACCACGCCATGCTCGGCATCGCCCGCATGCACAACCTCGCCCTCGCCGGATAGGCGGACGGCCGGTACGGCAGCCCACCATGCCCGAGGCAACTCAAAGATCATTTACGGGACAACCCTTAGTAGGACTCCGTTAGGTCTGTCTTGATCTTGCCGTCGTGTGTGTCTTGCTGGGCAGGGGTTGATGGCAGGTGGTGCAGATGCCGGTCCAGCAC
>NZ_JBEOZU010000114.1:0-25705 GCF_040298185.1 Streptomyces sp. NPDC001634
TTCGACCCGTTCGCGTTCGTACGCTCCCCGATCGCCAGATAGGAGGTGTCCTGACGGAACGGCACCGACTGATACAGGGAGGCGGCGCCGGGCTCGGGGCTCGGGTCGCGCTCGGTCGGGGTGAGGTCCCGGACGCGCTCGACGACCTGGCGCAGATGCTCGGGGGTGGTGCCGCAGCAGCCGCCGACCAGGGAGAGGCCGTACTCGCGGACGAAGGTCTCCTGGGCGTCGGCCAACTCGGGCGCGGTCAGCGGGTAGTGGGCGCCGTCCTTGCCGAGGACGGGCAGGCCCGCGTTGGGCATGCAGGACAGCGGGATGCGGGCGTTGCGGGCGAGGTAGCGCAGGTGCTCGCTCATCTCGGCCGGGCCGGTGGCGCAGTTCAGGCCGATCATGTCGATGCCGAGCGGTTCCAGCGCGGTGAGCGCGGCGCCGATCTCGGAGCCGAGCAGCATGGTGCCGGTGGTCTCGACGGTGACCGACACGATCACGGGCAGGTCCAGGCCGAGGGCGTCGAGGCCACGGCGGGCGCCGAGGACGGCGGCCTTGGTCTGCAGCAGGTCCTGGGTGGTCTCCACGAGCAGCGCGTCAGCGCCGCCGGTGACCAGGCCCTCGGCGTTGCGCTGGTAGGCGTCGCGCAGGGTGGTGTACGGGGCGTGGCCGAGGGTCGGCAGCTTGGTTCCCGGGCCCATCGAGCCGAGGACCCAGCGGAGCCGGCCGTCCCGCGCGGTGAACTCGTCGGCGACCTCGCGGGCGACCCGGGCGCCGGCCTCGGACAGCTCGTGGACGCGCTCGGGGATGTCGTACTCGCCGAGGGCGGAGTGGTTGGCCCCGAACGTGTTCGTCTCCACGCAGTCGACGCCCACCGCGAAGTACGCCTCGTGGACGGAGCGGACGATGTCGGGCCGGGTCAGGTTCAGGATCTCGTTACAGCCTTCGAGGCCCTCGAAGTCCTCCAGCGTCGGGTCCTGGGCCTGGAGCATCGTGCCCATCGCGCCGTCGGCCACCACGACACGGGTGGCGAGGGCTTCCCGAAGGGCGTCGGTTCGGGTCCGGTTGTCGGCGGAGGCGGACGAAAGGGACGGATTCGGCAACGAGGCCATGGAAGATGCTCCCTGGAGTGCGACGGCTGTCGGCTTTGCGCTTCCCACGGAAGACGCACGCGGCCAGGGTAGCCCGGGAGCAGGCCGTACGGTCAGGCCGTCCACGGGGCGGACGGGGCGTGGCTCACGTGATCCGCGTGGGGATTTCTGTGGAACGGATGGAGACCACCCATTAGCGGGAGGTCGGCAACGACCGGTAGTGTTCGGCATTGCCGAACGACGGTAACGCGACTGTCGGCCGGCGGTCGAAGTGGATACGGCTGTCGGCCCGATGGTCGAAGCGAACGGAGGGCAGGACGGCGATGGCACGGAACATCCAGTCGCTCGAACGGGCGGCCGCGATGCTGCGGTTGCTCGCGGGCGGCGAGCGACGGCTCGGCCTGTCGGACATCGCCTCGTCACTGGGCCTTGCCAAGGGCACGGCCCACGGCATACTCCGCACGCTCCAGCAGGAGGGGTTCGTCGAGCAGGACGCGGCCTCGGGCCGCTATCAGCTGGGGGCCGAGCTGCTGCGGCTGGGGACCACCTACCTCGACGTGCACGAGCTGCGGGCGCGCGCCCTGGTGTGGACGGACGACCTGGCCCGCTCCAGCGGGGAGAGCGTGTATCTGGGGGTGCTGCACCAGCACGGTGTGCTGATCGTGCACCACGTCTTCCGGCCCGACGACAGCCGGCAGGTCCTGGAGATCGGGGCCATGCAGCCGCTGCACTCCACGGCCCTGGGCAAGGTGCTGTCGGCGTACGACCCGGTCGCGCACAGCGAGGCGCTGGAGGCGGACCGGAAGGCGTTCACCGACCGGACCGTGTGTGAGCTGGACGGTTTCGAGCACATCCTCGACATCACGCGCGCCCGTGGGTACGCGGCCGATGTCGAGGAGACGTGGACCGGTGTGGCCTCGGTGGCCGCGCCCATTCACGACCGGCGGCGGATGCCCGTGGGCGCGGTGGGCATCACCGGCGCCGTGGAGCGCGTGTGCCGGGACGGGGAACTGCTCCCGGAGCTGATCGCGGCGGTCCGCGACTGCGCCCGCGCGGTGTCGCGGGACCTGGGCGCAGGGCGGTTCTGAGCCCCTGCACCCGGGGATCCCCACGGCCGGGTCCCGTTGCTTCCATCAGCCGGTACGACGGTGACGTACCGGCTCTTCGGGCTGCCCGCACAGCGGAGCCAGGGCCCGTTGCGGTCCGGCGCGGGCGCCTGTCCGTAGCGCCGCGTAACCACGAAACGTACCTGCTCGCACGCGGTACGCACCGGTACCGGGATCGATGACTCGCAGCGATCAATAACGATCCTGCTTTCGATAACAGGCCTCTTGACGTCCCGGCGAACCGGAAGCGAGACTCCCGTCCATCGGTCGGCATTGTCGAACACCTTCCGGCAATAAACGCTAGAGTGTGACAACGCCAAGGGCCGGCATCGCTCTCACCCCCGAGGGCGCGGACCACCGGAGGGACCCGGGGTTCGCCTTCCCCTGGACGAAGGACAAAGGAGTCGCGGGTGTCCAGCTCCGACATCTTCATCGGCGAGACCATCGGTACCGCCATACTCATCCTGCTCGGCGGCGGCGTCTGCGCCGCCGTGACCCTGAAGGCCTCCAAGGCCCGTAACGCCGGTTGGCTCGCCATCACCTTCGGGTGGGGTTTCGCCGTCCTCACGGCGGTTTACACCTCGGCACCGCTCTCCGGCGCCCACCTCAACCCGGCCGTGACGCTCGCCCTCGCGATCAAGGACAACGACTGGAGCAACGTCCCGGTCTACTGGGCCGGACAGCTGCTCGGCGCCATGATCGGCGCCACCCTGGTCTGGGTCGCCTACGCCGGTCAGTTCCAGGCCCACCTCACCGACCGGGAGATCGTCGGCGGTCCGGGTGCGCAGGCCACCAAGGCCGCCGAGGCGCAGGAAGTCGAGGCCGGCCCCGTGCTCGGCATCTTCTCCACCGGCCCCGAGATCCGGAACGCGGTGCAGAACCTCGCCACGGAGATCATCGGCACGATCGTGCTGGTGCTCGCTGTCCTGACGCAGGGCCTCAATGACAAGGGCAACGGCCTGGGCACCCTCGGCGCCCTGATCACCTCGCTCGTGGTGGTCGGCATCGGCCTCTCGCTGGGTGGCCCGACCGGCTACGCGATCAACCCCGCCCGTGACCTCGGTCCCCGTATCGTGCACGCCCTTCTGCCCCTGCCCAACAAGGGCGGTTCCGACTGGGGCTACGCCTGGGTACCCGTCGTCGGTCCTCTGATCGGCGCGGCGATCGCCGCAGGCATCTACAACGTCGCCTTTGCTTGAGATGTGACCTTGCCCAGGCACCGCCCGTCAGCAACGCGCCGTAAAGACCGCCCCTCATATTCGTGGAACTTCAGGAGCACACTGTGACCGACGCACACACCGCCGGCCCCTTCATCGCCGCCATCGACCAGGGCACGACCTCGTCGCGCTGCATCATCTTCGACCGGGACGGCCGTATCGTCTCCGTCGACCAGAAGGAGCACGAGCAGATCTTCCCCAAGCCGGGCTGGGTCGAGCACAACGCCATCGAGATCTGGACCAACGTCCAGGAAGTCGTCGCCGGAGCCGTCGAGAAGGCCGGCATCACCCGGGACGACATCAAGGCGATCGGCATCACCAACCAGCGCGAGACCACCGTGCTGTGGGACAAGAACACCGGTGAGCCCGTCCACAACGCCATCGTCTGGCAGGACACCCGCACCGACGCGCTCTGCAAGGAGCTCGGCCGCAACGTGGGCCAGGACCGCTTCCGCCGCGAGACCGGTCTGCCGCTGGCCTCGTACTTCGCCGGTCCGAAGGCCCGCTGGCTGCTGGACAACGTCGAGGGCCTGCGCGAGCGCGCAGAGGCCGGCGACATTCTCTTCGGCACCATGGACACCTGGGTCATCTGGAACCTGACCGGCGGTGTCAACGGCGGCCACCACGTCACCGACGTCACCAACGCCTCCCGCACCATGCTGATGAACCTGCACACGCTGGAGTGGGACGACAAGATCGCCGAGTCCATCGGCGTCCCGCTGGCGATGCTGCCCGAGATCCGCTCCTCCGCCGAGGTGTACGGCGAGATCACCGGCGGCAAGCTGGGCGACCTGCTCGGCGGCATCCCGGTCGCCTCCGCGCTCGGTGACCAGCAGGCGGCCCTGTTCGGCCAGACCTGTTTCTCCGAGGGCGAGGCCAAGTCCACCTACGGCACCGGCACCTTCATGCTGATGAACACCGGTGAGAAGATCATCAACTCCTACTCGGGCCTGCTGACCACGGTCGGCTACCGGATCGGCGACCAGAAGCCGGTCTACGCCCTGGAGGGTTCGATCGCCGTCACCGGCTCCCTGGTGCAGTGGATGCGCGACCAGATGGGCCTGATCAGCACCGCCGCCGAGATCGAGACGCTCGCGCTGTCGGTCGAGGACAACGGCGGCGCCTACTTCGTACCGGCCTTCTCCGGTCTGTTCGCCCCGTACTGGCGCTCCGACGCCCGCGGTGTGATCGCCGGTCTGACCCGGTACGTCACCAAGGCGCACCTCGCGCGCGCCGTCCTGGAGGCCACCGCCTGGCAGACCCGCGAGATCACCGACGCCATGACGAAGGACTCGGGCGTCGAGCTCGCGGCCCTGAAGGTCGACGGCGGCATGACCTCCAACAACCTGCTGATGCAGACGCTCTCGGACGTCCTGGACGCACCGGTGGTGCGCCCGATGGTCGCCGAGACCACCTGCCTCGGCGCCGCCTACGCCGCCGGTCTCGCCGTCGGCTTCTGGACCAGCACCGACGACCTGCGCGCCAACTGGCGCCGGGCCGCCGAGTGGACGCCCCACATGGACGCGGACACCCGCGACCGTGAGTACAAGAGCTGGCTCAAGGCCGTCGAGCGGACCATGGGCTGGATCGAACACGAGGAGTAATTCGCAATGACCACCCTGCAGAGTGTCCCGGCTCTTGGGACGCACCCGGCGTACGGCTCCAACCCGAGCCGCGCCGAGACCCGGGAGCAGCTGTCCAAGGCGACATACGACCTCCTGGTGATCGGCGGCGGGATCCTGGGCATCTCCACGGCCTGGCATGCCGCGCAGTCGGGGCTGCGGGTGGCGCTGGTGGACGCCGGCGACTTCGCCGGCGCCACCTCCTCCGCCTCCTCCAAGCTGCTCCACGGCGGTCTGCGCTACCTGCAGACCGGCGCGGTGAAGCTGGTGGCGGAGAACCACTTCGAGCGCCGTGCGGTCTCTCGCCAGGTGGCCCCCCATCTGGCGAATCCGCTCACGTTCTACCTCCCCGTGTACAAGGGCGGGCCGCACGGCGCGGCGAAGCTCGGGGCGGGCGTCTTCGCCTACTCCGCTCTGTCGGCGTTCGGTGACGGCGTCGGCCACCTGCTCTCGCCGGCCAAGGCGCAGCAGGACGTGCCGGAGCTGCGCACCGAGAACCTGAAGGCCGTGGCCGTGTACGGCGACGACCAGATGAACGACGCGCGCATGGCGCTGATGACGGTCCGTGCGGCCGTCGAGGCGGGCGCGGTCGTCCTCAACCACGCCGAGGTCACCGGACTGCGATTCACCAAGGGCCGGGTCACCGGTGCCGAACTGAAGGACCGGCTGTCCGGTGACGAGTTCGGGGTCGACGCACGGCTGGTGCTGAACGCGACCGGCCCGTGGGTCGACCACCTGCGCAGGCTGGAGGACCCGAACGCGGCGCCGTCGATACGCCTGTCGAAGGGCGTGCACCTGGTCCTCAAGCGCACCTCCCCCTGGAAGGCGGCGCTGGCCACTCCGATCGACAAGTACCGCATCACTTTCGCCCTCCCCTGGGAGGACATGCTGCTGCTCGGCACGACCGACGAGGAGTTCGAGGGCGAGCCGGCCGATGTCGCGGTCAACGAGAAGGACATCGCGCAGATCCTGGACGAGGCCGCTTTCTCCGTCCGGGACCAGCAGCTGAAGCGTGATCTGATCACCTACGCCTTCGCCGGTCTGCGGGTGCTGCCGGGCGGCCCCGGTGACACCGCCAAGGCCAAGCGGGAGACCGTCGTGACCGAGGGCAAGGGCGGGATGCTGTCGGTCGCGGGCGGCAAGTGGACCACATTCCGGCACATCGGCCGTACGGTCATGCAGAAGCTGGAGTCACTGCCGGGCCGTCCGCTCGGCGACGACTTCGAGCCGATCTCCTCGCTGCCGAAGAAGCTGCCGCTGCCGGGCATCGCCAACCCTCGTGCGGTCGCCCACCGGCTGGTCGTCGACGGTCCGGCGCCCGGCCCGCGCATGGCGCCCGACACCGCCAAGCACCTGGCCACCCACTACGGTTCGCTGGCCTTCGACATCGCCCGGCTGGCCAACGAGAACCCGGAGCTGGGCGAGCGCGTCCACCCGGACGCCCCGGAGATCTGGGCGCAGGTCGTCTACGCCCGGGACCACGAGTGGGCCGAGACGGCGGACGACGTGCTGCGCCGCCGCACCACGCTGACGATCCGCGGCCTGGCCACGGACGACGTGCGCGGCAAGGTACAGGACCTGCTCGACAAGAAGTAGGCCCGGGACCGGCCCTCTTCCCTGACCATGGGCCGGTACCGCGAAAGGGGCAGCTTCCCGCACGAAGCCGCCCCTTTCGCATGCCTGGTTGTCAGGGCCAGGTGTTATCCATGGGCGTATGAACACCGATCAGGCCACCCCCGAGGATCTCGCTGCGCTCCGTGCGGCGTTCGCCGTGGACGACGGCGGCGAGTCGGCCCTGGGCTGGGAGGCGGTGCACGCCTTCGAGGACGAACACGGCATCGTGCTGCCCGAGCCATACAGGACCTTCGTGGCGGAGATGTCCGACGGGTCGTTCCAGGGGCCGCCGGTGTACGGACTTGTGGGGCCGGCCGAGCTGCCCGACGACTGGCACGACGACGGGGAGGGCCGGGAGCTGAGCAAGCCGTTTCCGCTCACGCAGATGTGGCTGTGGGAGGAGGACGACGGCCCGTACGAAGACCCCGACGCCGTCATCGAGCAGGTCGTCGACCACGGCTCGATCGTGCTCGGGACCGATGGGTGCGGCATGAACTGGCACCTGATCGTCACCGGCCCCCACCGGGGCCACGTCTGGCACGTCACCGACGTCGGCGCTTCGCCGTTCGGTTCGGTGTTCGGCTTCACGACGTCCGAGTCCGGCTTCGCAGGCTGGGTGAAGCACTGGGCGGCCGGCAAGGAGTGGTTCGACGCGGTGTGATGCCCCCGGCTTCGGACGAACGACTCCACCCGAGACGAAAGAGAACGTGTACTGCCGCTGCGTACGGTGTTCGGTGTGCAGGGCACCTTCGACGATCCACTGGAGTCGCCTCATGACGCAGGACCTGTCCCCCGTCACCCGCATCCCTCGCACCGGGCTTCCCCCGCAAGCCGTCGTCGTCGGGGACCCGGCGCGCGCGGCGGCCGTCGCAGCTCTGCTCGACGGGGCGGAGGAGGTCTCGTACCACCGTGAGTACCGGGTGTTCGGCGGGAGTTGGAATCGCGTGCCGGTGACGGTGGCCTCGCACGGGGTGGGTGCGCCGGGCGCGATCCTGCTGTTCCAGGAGCTGGCGGACGCGGGGGTCCGCACGTTCGTGCGGCTCGGTACGGCGGGTGCCATGAAGCCGGGGATCGGTGACGGCGACCTGGTGATCGCGGAGGCGGCCGTACGCGACGACGGTGTGACGCAGCAGTTGCTGCCGCCCGAGTACCCGGCGGTGGCCGCGCCCGAGGCGGTCTTCGCCCTTCAGCGCGCGGCCCGGGAGGCGGGCGTGCCGCACCACCGGGGGATCGTGTGGACCCGGGCGGCCTTCCAGCCAGGGCTGATCCCGCTGAACGCGTACGACGGGGCGGGCCTCGCGGCGATCGAGATGGAGCTGTCGGCTCTGCTGGTGACCGCCTCGCTGCGTGGGCTGGTCGCGGGCGGTGTGCTCGTCGTGGACGGTGCCAACGCCGACGAACTGGTCGACGAGAAGGCGTCCTTCTCGACGGGTGGCTACGACCCGCACCGTGAGGTCGTGGCCAGGGGCGTGGAGCGCGGCGCGGTCGTCGCGCTGGAGGCGCTGCGGCTGCTGGCGGACGAGGCCTTGGTATGAGTGAGCGCATCGATCTGCTCGTGCACGGCGGGGATGTCCTGACGGTCGACGAAGCCGGAACCGTCGTACGGGACGGCGCCGTCGCCGTCCGCGACGGTGAGATCCTCGCGGTGGGCGGGGCCAGGGAGTTGCGGGCGCGGTACCCGGCAGACTCGGTGGGCACCGTCATCGACGCCGGGGGCTGTCTCGTGCTGCCGGGTCTCGTCAACACCCATACGCATCTGGCGATGACGCTTTTGCGTGGCCGCGCCGACGACGTCACCCTGCAGGGTTTCCTGGAACGCGTCCTGCGCTGGGAGGCCGAGCTGCTGTCGCCGAAGAACGTGGCCGCGGCCGTGCGGGTCGCGGTCGCCGAGAGCGTGCGGGCCGGGGTGACGGCCGCGCTCGACATGTACTGGTTCCACGAGGTCGCCGAGCACGTCGCGCGGGACCCGGGCTGGCGGCTGCTGGCCGGGCCGACCTTCATGGACGTTCCGGACTCGCCCGACGGCAGGGCGTACGAGGAGCGCATGGAGTGGGCGCGCCGGGACCTGGCCGGGCGGAGCACGCCACGGCCCGGCTTCCGGCCGGCACTGTTCGCGCACTCGGCATACACCCTCGCCCCCGGTCAGCTCACCGAGATCGCCGCGCTGGCACGGGAGTTCGGGGCGCTGCTGCACATGCACGCCGCGGAGAACGCGGCCGAGGTGGCCGGCGTCGAGGTGCGGTACGGCAAGCGGCCGGTGGAGCTGCTCGACTCGCTCGGTCTGCTCGGGCCCGATCTGCTGCTGGCGCACGCCGTCGACCTGACCGGCCCTGAGGTCGCGGCGCTCGCCCGTACGGGCACCTCGGTGGCGCACTGTCCGGTGTCGAACCTCAAGCTGGGCTGCGGGATCGCGCCGGTGCCCCGGCTGCTGGGCGCGGGGGTGACCGTCGGGCTGGGTACGGACGGGGCGGTGAGCTCCAACACGCTCGACCTGCTGGGCGTGGTGCGGCAGGCGGCGCTGGTGCAGAAGGCGGCGGGCGATCCGACGGCGGTCGGAGCCGAGCAGGCGGTGCGGATGGCGACGATCGAGGGCGCCCGCGCGCTCGGGCTCGGCGACCGGCTGGGCTCGCTGGAGGCGGGCAAGCGGGCCGATCTGATCGTGCTCGATCTCGGGGGGCCGCATCTGCGTCCGCGGCACGACGTGTGGTCGACGCTGGCGTACGCAGCGCAATCCGCGGATGTACGGGACACGGTCGTCGACGGCCGGGTCCTGATGCGGGACCGGGTGTTGACGACGCTCGACGAGGCGGCGGCACTGGCGGATCTGGAGGCGTCGGTCCGAGCGGGGCGTGCGGGCGGAACGGTGAGCGGCTTGGAGGGGAATTTCCCGAGGTGACATCGGGATTCCCCTCTTCGTTCAGCCCACTGAACCGCATAATGTGCTGAGACATCGGATGTCTGAGCAAAAGGGAGGTCTGCCATGGCAGTCACCGATGAGGCGATCGAGAAGATCAAGGAAATGATCGTCTCCGGCGCGCTGCGTCCCGGCGACCGCCTGCCCAAGGAGAGCGAGCTCGCCGCCGAGCTCGGGCTGTCCCGCAATTCCCTGCGCGAGGCCGTGCGGGCTCTGTCGCTGATCCGCATCCTGGACGTACGGCAGGGCGACGGCACGTATGTGACGAGTCTCGACCCCCAGCTCCTGCTGGAGGCGCTGAGCTTCGTCGTCGACTTCCACCGCGACGACACGGTGCTGGAGTTCCTCGCGGTGCGCCGCATCCTGGAGCCGGCCGCGACGGCCATGGCGGCCTCACGCGTCAGCGAGCAGCAACTGGATGCGCTGACGGCCCAGCTGGACAAGCTGGGCTCGGAACCGTCGGTTGAGGAACTGGTCGCCAGCGACCTGGAGTTCCACCGGGGCATCGTGCAGAGCTCCGGCAACTCGGTGCTGTGCTCCCTGCTCGACGGCCTGTCCGGACCCACTACGCGGGCCCGGATCTGGCGCGGTCTGACCCAGGAGGACGCGGTCAGCCGCACCCTGCACGAGCACCGCGCGATCCTCGGCGCCCTGCGCGACCGCGACGCGGAGGCGGCCCGCTCGTGGGCGACCGTGCACATCGCCTCGGTGGAGCAGTGGCTGCGCTCGACTCTGTGATTCGTAACCGTGTGCCTCCTGTCGCCCGCGGAGTGCGTCTTCGCGGAACACCCGAGTGCAAGATCAAAGTCGACATCGGACCTCTCCCCGGACGTCCGGCACTCGGTGGGAGCGTTGACGGCCGGGGGTGCCCCGGCTTGGCGATCATGGGTGTTCGACGGCCCCGGACGGGGCAGTCATCCGTTCACTCCCCCGTGCAAGGGGGCTGCGGGCGCCCCCGTCGCACGCCGTAAGGTTGGGACGTACGCGAGGGCACGTCGGAAGGAGGCGCTGGGTGATCGAGCTCGAGGGGGTTCCCGAGCTGATCGACCCGGTCATGGTGGCCGCGTTCGAGGGCTGGAACGATGCCGGCGACGCCGCCTCCACCGCGGTCGCGCATCTGGACAGGGAATGGAAGGGCGAGGTGTTCGCGGCGCTGGACGCCGAGGACTACTACGACTTCCAGGTGAACCGCCCCACTGTGTTCATGGAGGCCGGGGTGCGCAAGATCACCTGGCCCACGACCCGGCTCTCGGTGGTCCGCGTCGGCGGCGAGAAGCCCCGCGACCTGGTGCTGGTCCGCGGCATCGAACCGTCCATGCGCTGGCGCTCGTTCTGCAACGAACTGCTGGGATTCGCCCATGAGCTGGGCGTGGAGCTGGTGGTGATCCTGGGCGCACTGCTCGGCGATACCCCCCATACACGACCGGTCCCGATCAGCGGGACAACGTCCGACCCGGACCTGGCCCACCGGATGGATCTGGAGGAGACCAAGTACGAGGGCCCCACGGGCATCGTGGGTGTTCTGCAGGAGGCGTGCACGCACGCGGGCGTCCCGGCCGTCTCGCTGTGGGCGGCGGTCCCGCACTATGTGTCGCAGCCGCCGAACCCGAAGGCCACGCTGGCCCTGCTGAACCGCCTGGAGGACCTGCTCGACCTGCGCATTCCGCTGGGCGAGCTGCCGGAGGACGCGCGCGCCTGGCAGGTGGGCGTGGACCAGCTGGCCGCCGAGGACAGCGAGGTCGCCGAGTACGTCCAGACACTGGAGGAGGCGCGGGACACCGCGGAGCTGCCCGAGGCGTCGGGCGAGGCGATCGCCCGCGAGTTCGAGCGGTATCTGCGGCGGCGGGACGTCAGCCCGCCCGGCGGACACGCCACGGCGGACGGCGGCGACAGCGGCTCGTACCGCAAGGACAACCCCAGCGGTCGTACGAGACCACCGAAGCCGCCCCTGCCGGGCGGCGAGGACGAGGACTCGTCGGAGGACTGAGAGGGCGGTGCGCACCGGCGCACCGCCCTCGCTCTTTCCGCGCGCGGCAGCCGGTTTCGTGCGGTGCCCTGGGCGTCCACGAACTCGCCGGGCATCTGCACCTTGCTCCGGTCCACGGTCGACCGGCGCCTCCGCCCCCTCACTTGACGATGTGCGCCGCAGTTGCCGACAGGCGTTGGACGACGTCCCGGCAGTATCTGGCCGGATTATGACGTGACACCTGTTTCCGGACGGATTGCACACGTTGCCCAATTCAACTTGTGCCCAAACCATGTTCCTGAAATCGGTCTGGACGGGCCGCCGTCGGCGTGCTTGGTTGTGCCCCGAAGGCAGACCCGGGGACGGCGAGGACCGAAGGGAGCGGTACCCGATGACCGACCAGGTACAGCCGGCACAGGGCCCGGGAGCATCCGGGCCGGGGCCCGACGGGGCGGGATTCACTTATCGAGGAGCCGAGCAGGAGCTGATCGTCGTCGCCCGGCCCGAGGCAGGGCTGCGTGCCCGCGCCGAGGGCGTCCGGTCGGCGGCGGGGGCGGATGTGTCGGCCCTGAACATGTTCCTCGGCGACGAACAGCTCGGCCTGGAGCCGTTGTTCGGCAGCGAGGAGCGGCTGCAGCAGCAGTCCGCGACGGCGGGCGCCGAGAACGTGCCCGACCTGGGCCTGTTCTACCGGGTGCGTGGCTGCGGGGACCGCGCCCAGGAGCTGCGCTCGCGGATGGCGGCGCTTCCGGAGATCGACACGGCGTATGTGAAGCCCGGTGCCGTGCCCGCCTCCCTCGGCTCGATCGGGGGGACCGCAGAGAGTCCGGAGAGCACGGAGGACAGCAGGCGGCTGAAGGAGGGGGCGCCGGTTACGCCCGACTTCAGCAGCCGCCAGGGCTATCTGCGGCCCGCGCCCGAGGGGATCGACGCCCACTGGGCCTGGCAGCGGCCCGGCGGGAGTGGCCAGGGCGTGACCGTCATCGACGTCGAGGGGGCCTGGCAGCTGGGCCATGAGGACCTCGCCGCCAAGCTCGCCGGGATCGTGGTCGGCACCCCGCTGACCGACCTCGCCTGGCGCAACCACGGAACGGCCGTCATCGGTGTGATCGGCGGCGACCGCAACGAGCACGGCATCACCGGCATCGTGCCGGAAGCGGTGACCGCGGCCGCGTCCTTCCAGGGCATCGGCACCGCGGCGGCGATCCACGCGGCGGCCGACCGGCTCGGCCCGGGCGACATCGTGCTGGTCGAACTGCACCGTCCGGGGCCGCGGTTCGAGTTCCAGGAGCGCGACGACCAGCAGGGGTACATCGCACTCGAATGGTGGCCGGACGACTTCGCCGCCATCCGGTACGCCACCGCCAGGGGCGTCCTCGTCGTCGAGGCCGCGGGCAACGGTGCCGAGTCCCTCGACGACGCGGTCTACGAGCGCCGCCCCGACGAATTCCCCGCGTGGTGGCGCAACCCGTTCAACCCCTCGAACCCGTCCTCCGGGGCCGTCCTCGCGGGCGCGGGCGCCCCGCCGCCCGGCACGCACGGCCGCGATCACGGCCCGGACCGCTCCCGGCTCGCGTTCTCCAACTACGGGGCCCGGGTGGACGCGCAGGGCTGGGGACGCGAGGTGACGACGACCGGCGGCTTCTGGGACCGGCCCGGCGATCTGCAGGGAGGCGCCGAGGAGATCGCCTGGTACACGGACACATTCTCCGGGACCTCCTCCGCCTCCCCGGTGGTGGTCGGCGCACTGGCCGCGCTGCAGGGCCTGCTCAAGGCGGCCGGTCAGGAACCGATGTCTCCCGAACGTGCCCGCGCGGTGCTGCGGGCCACGGGTTCCCCGCAGCAGGACGCGCCGGGCCGGCCCGCGTCCCAGCGGATCGGCAACCGGCCCGACATCAGGGCGGCGGTCACCCGGCTGCTGCCCCAGGCGGTCGGCTCGGGCCAGGCCGAACGGTACTGGGACGAGCTTCTGCCGTATCCGCGGGAACTCCCGCCCAGGCTCCGGCTGTTCGTGGCCGGCTCCTGGCGCAATCTGAACCATCCGTCCCCCGAGATCCGCCAGGCGGTACACGCCGCCTTCGCGGGCGGACGGCCCGACGTCCGGGTCTGGTTCTCGGACGACGAGATCGTCGGCCTGGTGGTCACCGGCTGACGTTCACCCTCAAGTGCCCAACAGATGACGGAAGGTGGCAACCGCATGAGCACCACCCCGCAGATGAGTCAGCAAGGGCAACAACACGGCTACGGCCAGCAGCAGCCGTTCGCACAGCAGGGCATGGTCCAGCAGGGCCCGAGCACGGCGCCGCCGCAGCAGTTCGGGCAGCAGCCGTTCGGCCCGCAGATGCAGCAGGGCATCGGGCAGCAGCAGATTCCGCCGCAGCTGCAGCAGCAGCTCCAGCAGCTCGGGCAGCAGCAGCCGTACCAGCAGTTGCTGCAGCAGCTCGCCGGGCAGCAGCAGGAGCAGCCGCTGGTCCTGCCGAGCGCGGTCCAGGCCCAGTCGCTGACGAGCGGTATCGCCCAGCACTTCTGGGACGTCGTCACCCCGCTCCCGGGCCAGCCGTCGATCCTCTACCTGTTCATCAACAACGGCTGGCGCCCCCTGGTGAACCCCAACCAGGTGACGCACGACGAGGTCCAGGAGGCATTCGCCTACGGTCAGCAGGTCATCGGCATCTACGACACGAGCAGCAACGCCGTACAGGCCGTCATCGTGAACAAGTGACGGCCGGACAGTGAGCGGCGCCGGGCGGATCCACCTCCGCCCGGCGCCGTTGCCATGTGTCAGAGAGCCACGCCGAGCAGCGCGTCCACGGCACGCGACACGACACCGGGCGCGCCGGTGTCCGTGCCGCCGCTCTCCTGCTGGAGCGCGGCCCAGCGGTCGACCGCGGCGAGCGCGGCCGGTGCATCCAGGTCGTGCGCGAGGGCCTCGCGGATCTCCTCGACGAGCGCCTCGGCCGGCGGGCCGTCCGGCCGGGAGACCGCGGCGCGCCAGCGGCCGAGCCGCGCCACGGCGTCCTGGAGGACCTGGTCGGTCCACTGCCAGTCGGACCGGTAGTGATGGGCGAGCAGCGTGAGCCGGATGGCGGCCGGGTCGACGCCGTCGCGCCGCAGCTGGGAGACGAAGACGAGGTTGCCCTTGGACTTGGACATCTTCTCGCCGTCCAGCGCGACCATCCCGGCGTGGACGTACGCTTTGGCCATCGGGAACTCGCCGGTCAGCACCTGAGCGTGCGAGGCACCCATCTCGTGGTGCGGGAAGGCGAGGTCGGATCCGCCGCCCTGCACATCGAAGCCCATGCCCAGGTGGTCGAGGGCGATGGCCACGCACTCGATGTGCCAGCCGGGCCGGCCGGGGCCCAGTGAACCGCCGTCCCAGCTGGGCTCGCCCTCGCGGGCGGCCATCCACAGCATCGGGTCGAGCGGGTTCTTCTTGCCGGGACGGTCCGGGTCGCCACCGCGCTCGGCGGACAGCAGGCGCATGGCGGCGGCGTCCAGGTTGGACACCTTGCCGAAGTTCGGGTCGGACTCCACGGAGAAGTAGACGTCGCCATCGAGCTCGTAGGCGGCTCCGGCGTCCCTGAGTCGCTCGACGAGCGGCACGATCCCGGGTATCGCCTCCACGGCGCCTATGTAGTGCCGCGGGGGCAGCATCCGCAGGGCGGTCATGTCCTCGCGGAACAGGGTGGTCTCCCGCTCGGCGAGGGCCACCCAGTCGACGCCGTCGCGCTGTGCGCGCTCCAGGAGGGGGTCGTCGACGTCGGTGACGTTCTGTACGTAGTGAACCTGCCGCTTGGTGTCGAGCCACACGCGCTGAACGAGGTCGAACGCGTTGTAGGTCGCCGCGTGACCCATGTGGGTCGCGTCGTACGGGGTGATGCCGCAGACGTAGATACGGGCGACGGGACCGGGGTCGAGAGCGACCAGACCGCCGGTCGCTGTGTCGTGGATCCTCAGGTCGCGGCCCTGACCTGGCAGGGCGGGGACCTCGGAAGCGGGCCAGGCATGCATGTCATGAGCCTAACCGGCCGGAAGTTCCGCATACGAACCGGACCGGGCCGGATGGCCGGGAAGGCGGTCTTGCGCGATGTCTGCCGGTATGCATGCCGTAAGCTGCCGGCACCCGGGACGCGACACCGGCCCCCGCCAGCCCCGGCGTCGGGTCACCTCACACCGGCGGCCACGGAATCGCCGGCCACTCCCCGTTCGGCTCCGGGTGCTTGCCCGACTCCAGCAGCGCCCCCACCCTCGTCCGCGTGGCCCGGACCTCGGCGGCGGTGATCAGCTCGGCGAGCCGTGCGGCCAGCGCTCCGCCCTCCCCCAGGGCCTCTTTGAGCCCCTTGAGGACCTCGACCGCCTCCCCCGTCAGCGGCTCCCCAGCCCACCCCCACAGCAGCGTCCGCAGCTTGTTCTCCGTGTTGAAGGTCACGCCGTGGTCGATGCCGTACAGCCTCCCCTCGTCGCCGGGCAGCAGATGGCCGCCCTTGCGGTCGGCGTTGTTGATGACCGCGTCGAGGACGGCGAGGCGCCGCAGCCGCTCGTCGTCGGCGTGCACGAGGAGCGCCGTCTTCCCGTCGCCGACCTCGGCGAACCCGATCGCCTTCCAGCCGGGCCCGGGCTCCTCCCCGTCCACCAGGGCGAGCAGCTCACCGTCGGGTGCCGCGTCGACCCACAGCTGGCACATGCCCTCGCCGTACGGCCCGTCGCGCAGCACGGTGGGCGGCACGAGCCCCCAGCCGGTCGCCTCGGACACCTCGTAGGCGGCGACCTCGCGCTGCGCCAGCGTGCCGTCGGGGAAGTCCCACAGGGGCCGCTCCCCGGCGACCGGTTTGTAGATGCAGGCGGCTTCCCGCCCGTCGTAGGAGACCGTGCAGTACAGCGCCGCGTTGGATGCGTCACGGATGCGTCCGCGCACGGTCAGCTCGCCCTCGGCGAGCAGTTCGGCCGTGGTCACGCTCCGCGGCGGTATCCGTTCTGGCGCGGACATACGTGTCCTTCCGGGTCGAGCGGGAGGCTGCACAGGGGGCAGGGCGGCCGCCCGGCGTTGACGACGTCGAGGGCGCGTTTGGCAAAGGCTCTGGCCTGCGCTCCGGTGAGCCGGACCCGGAGCATCGGCGGACCGTTCTCCTCGTCCTGGAGCAGCCGCTCCTCGGCCTCGGCGAGGTCCTCCTCGGAGTCGGCGTCCAGCTCGACGAGGGCCTGGGCCTCGACGATCATGCGCTGCTCCTCGCCGTCCCAGGCCAGGGCCATGGTACCGACGCGGAACTCCTCCTCGATGGGGGTGTCGAGCGGAGCCGAGTCGGCGATCTCCGCGGGAGCCACGGCGGGGACGGCGGCGCTGCCGCCGCTGCGGCGCACGACCTCGTCGAGAAGCTCGTCCATGCGCTCGGCGAGCGCCGCGACCTGGGTCTTCTCCAGGGCCACGCTGGTCACCCGGGGTCCGGCCGAGGCCTGAAGGAAGAAGGTACGGCGCCCGGGCAACCCGACCGTACCGGCCACGAAGCGGTCCGGCGGGTCGTAGAGGAACACCTGACGGGACACGTCCTGTCTCCATTGGATCGGGATCGGGGTCGGCTGACCGCGCCGGCCCTGTTGGCTTGCTGACAACTACTGCGCTGGTTCGACCGCTTCACCCTACTGCGGCCGACGATCACGGTGCGCCCGCACCGCCCCCGACCGTGGCGTCTCCACCTGAGGGTTCCTCCCGCGGCACGAGGGAGGCGAAATCTCCGGTGTCCCCGAGACGAACGAGAAATGGCCGCAGCCGGGTGTAGCGGATCGCCGTGATGGAACACGGTTCGACGGAGATCCGCTGGAACAGGTCGAGATGAAGTCCGAGTGCGTCCGCGACGAGCGATTTGATGATGTCACCGTGCGAGCACATGAGGTACACGGCGTCGGCGCCGTGGTCGCGTTCCACGCGCGCGTTCCACTCCCGTACCGCCTCCGCGGCGCGGGTCTGCATGGCCCGCATCGACTCGCCGCCGGGGAATGCGGCGGCCGAGGGATGCGCCTGCACGACTTCCATCAGGGGTTCGTCCTTCAGCTCGGCGAGCTTGCGGCCGGACCAGTCGCCGTAGTGGCACTCGCCGATCCGTTCGTCGGTGTGCGTGCGCAGTCCGGGGCGGGCGTCGAGCAGCGGCTGGATGGTCTCCTGGCAGCGCTGCAGGGGGCTCGTGACGACCTCGGCGATCGGCACCTCGGCGAGTCGCCCGGGCAGGGCGGCGGCCTGTGCGGCGCCGCGCTCGTCGAGGGCGACGCCGGGCGTCCAGCCGGCGAGCAGTCCCGCGGTGTTGGCGGTGGAGCGTCCGTGCCGGACGAGGATCAGCGTGGGCATGCCGTCCAGCGTAAAGGGACGCCCGGCGGCCGGTGCCGGGCGAGCTGCAGGCGCCTTGTGACAAGGGCCGCCGGGCTCCGCGGGCGCATCGGCGACGACGTCTCGGCATGCGGCCCGGTCCGCCCGGCGGAAGAATACGCTCCGTGATCATCGACTGCGCCATCTACCGCGACGGGCGCCGGACCGAGGGGCCCGAGGACCTCTCCGACGCGTTGGACGAGGCACGCGCCTCGGGGAACGCCTTCCTGTGGATCGGCCTGTACGAGCCGACGGAGAACGAGTTCGACCTGGTCACCCAGGAGTTCGGGCTTCATCCGCTGGCCGTCGAGGACGCTCTGAAGGCACACCAGCGGCCCAAGCTGGAGGTGTACGAGGACTCGTTGTTCATGGTTCTCAAGCCGGTGTCGTACGAGCCGCGCAAGGACACCGTCTCCACCGGCGAGCTGATGATCTTCCTCGGTGACTCCTTCGTGGTCACCGTGCGCCACGGCGAGGACATGCCGCTGGGGCCCGTCCGCCGTCATCTGGAGGAGCAGCCGGAGATGCTGCGGCACGGGCCGACCGGGGTGCTGTACTCGATCACCGACTCCGTCGTCGACCACTACCTGGCCGTGGGGACCGAGCTGGGGACCGACCTGGAGGAGCTGGAGGCGGAGGTCTTCTCGCCCTCGGGCGGGGGCTCGCGGTACACGGCCTCGCGGATCTACGCGTTCAAGAGGCAGCTCCTGGAGTTCCGGCGGGCGACGGGCCCGCTGGCGCTGCCGTTGGCCCGGCTGGCGGGAGGGGGGTTCGGCACGGCGGTGCCGTTCGTCCAGGAGAAGTCCCTTCCCTTCTTCCGTGACGTCAACGACCATCTGACCCGGGTGAACGAGTCCGTGGAGGGTATGGACCGGCTGGTCTCCGACGTGCTGTCGGCGCATCTGGCGCAGACGAGCGTGCGGCAGAACGACGACATGCGGAAGATTTCGGCGTGGGCGGCGATGGCCGCGGTTCCGACGTTGATCGCGGGGATCTACGGGATGAACTTCGACCACATGCCGGAGCTGCACTGGTTCTGGTCGTACCCCGCGCTGATCCTGGCGATGGTCGCGCTGGAGGTCCTGCTGTACCGGCTGTTCAAGCGGCGGGGCTGGTTGTAGCGGGGTGGGCCTTTGTGCGCCACACGCGTGGGGGGCGGTTCACACGAATTGTGCGCCACACGCGCGTGGGGGGCGGTTCACACGAACTCGGGCGCCGGGGTGGCGGGCCCGCCGAGCGCGTTGCGCCGCTCGGGCATCCGCAGGGTCACCATCCGCCGCCAGCCCGCGAGCCGCTCGTAGGCGTACACGGCGTGGATGCCGGCCGCGAGCAGGGCCGACCTGGCTCTCGACCAGCCGAGGATGCGTCCCATGCGGTCCATGACCGCGAGGCTGACGTCCCGGTGGATGCGGATCTCGGCCAGCGCGCATTCTCGCAGCGTCCTCTGGATGAACCGGCCTTGTCCCTCGGCTGCGAAGCGCAGCAGTTCCTCGTGGGTGTACGCGAGGTGGTTGTCCTCGTCGCCGGAGATCATCCGGACGGCCTTGCCGACCTGCGGATGGTCGGCGAAGTATTTCCGGAGCATCACCATTTGTTCGGCGGCTCGCTGTTCGGTGACCCGGCTGTGCGCCAGATAGGTGATGATGTCCTGCACCGTGAGCGGCTGGTCTGCCTTGAGCTTCGCGTGCGCGACACCGATGCCCTGTCTCTCCAGAAGCATCGTGTAGTCGGTCTCGGGAGGCACCGGGACGGGTTCGAGACCGCGCTTCTTCATCAGGGCGTTGAAGATCCGCCCGTGCTTGTCCTCGTCAGCACCGTGGCGGGTGATCTTGGGGACGAGCTGCTGCTCGCTCGCCGGCACGAGCGCGGCGATGCGCGCGTTCTCCCAGCCGCCCTGCGTCTCCCCGCTGGCCGCGATAGAGCAGAACAGCCGGAAGGACTCGTCGTCGTCGAGGATCTCCTGGAACAAGCTCTTGGCCGAAAGCATCACTGGCACCTCTCTGCAGAGTTCCGCAAAGAACGAGTCAAATGCGGTGCAGGCAGTGCGGCAACACGTGCGCGGGACAACTCCGCCGAACGAAGGACGGGGCGGCGCGGGCGGGCGCGTAACCAGAGGCGCACCGACGCGTTGTTCCCGGTGAACCGGCCGTGGCGGGGAAGACCCCCGAGCCCCCACCACGGCCGTGGAGACTCTCCGCCCGGGTCAGGCGAGACCGGCCCGCTCCAGGGCTTCGGAGCCGGCCCGGAGCGAGGCGATCCGCTCCTGCAGCGTGAATCCGGCGGGCGCCAGCGTGAGCGTGGTGACGCCGGCCGCCGCGTACGCCTTCATCCGGTCGGCGATCCGGTCCACGGAGCCCAGCAGGGTGGTCCGGTCGATGAGCTCGTGCGGCACGGCGGCCGCGGCGCCCTGCTTGTCGCCGGACAGGTACTTGTGCTGAATCTCGGCGGCCGCCTGCTCGTAGCCCATGCGCTGGGCGAGCTGGTTGTAGAAGTTCTGCTTGGGGCTGCCCATGCCGCCGAGGTACAGGGCGGTGTAGGGGCGGAAGGTGTCGGCGAGCGCCGGCACGTCCTTGTCGTCGCCGACCGCGAGCGGGAGCGTGGGGCACACGTCGAAGCCGTCGAGGGTCTTGCCCGCCTTCTCGCGCCCGGCGCGCAGATGGCTGATCGCGGCCTCTTCGAGGTGCTCGGCCGAGGGGAAGATCAGGAGGGCCCCGTCGGCGATCTCGCCGGTCTGCTCCAGGTTCTTGGGGCCGATCGCGGCGATGTAGAGCGGGATGTGCTCGCGCTGGGGGTGCACGGTCAGCTTGATCGGCTTGCCGGGGCCACCGGGCAGCGGCAGGGTCCAGTGCTCGCCCTCGTACGACAGCCGCTCCCGCGTCATCGCCTTCCGTACGATCTCCACGTACTCCCGGGTGCGGGTCAGCGGCTTGTCGAACTTGACGCCGTACCAGCCCTCGGAGACCTGCGGCCCCGAGACGCCGAGGCCCAAGCGGAAGCGGCCGCCGGAGAGCGAGTCGAGAGTGGCGGCGGTCATCGCGGTCATCGCCGGCTGGCGGGCCGGGATCTGGAAGATGGCCGAGCCCACGTCGATGCGTTCGGTCTGGGCCGCGACCCAGGTCAGCACGGTGGCCGCGTCGGAGCCGTAGGCCTCGGCGGCCCAGCAGACCGCATATCCGAGCCGGTCGGCCTCCTGGGCCACGGCGAGGTTGTCCGCGTCCATTCCGGCGCCCCAGTAGCCGAGGTTGATCCCGAGCTGCATGGCCGATTCCCCTTACCGATCAGTAACGTCCCTTGAGCGCCGACCTTAGCGCGGGGGTGCCCCCGGAGGGGAGAGCGGCACCGCACCGCCGGAAATCCCGGTGGGCCCTGGGGAAATCGGTTATCCACAGGCAACCCACTCCACCAGTTCCGGCCAGTAATGTCGGCGTTCATGGAGCAGAGGCATCTCGGCCGTACCGGCCTTCGTGTGTCGCGGATCGGACTCGGCACCCTGATGTGGGGGCGCGACACGGACGAGCACGACGCCGCGGACCAGTTGAAGGTGTTCTGGGAGGCGGGCGGGACCCTCGTCGACACGGCCGATGTGTACGGGGACGGCGAGGCCGAGTACCTGCTCGGGCAGCTCATGGACGGGCTCGTGCCGCGCCGGGACCTGGTCATCTCGACGAAGGCGGGGAGCGTGCCCGACCCCGACCGCCGCTTCGACGGTTCGCGTGGCCATCTGCTCGCGGCGCTGGACGCCTCACTCGCCCGCCTCGGCACGGACTACGTGGACCTGTGGCACGTCCACGCCTACGACCCCGACACCCCGCTCGAGGAGACCCTGCAGGCGCTCGACCTCGCGGTCAGCAGCGGCCGGGCGCGGTATGCGGGCGTGTCCAACTTCTGCGGCTGGCAGCTCGCGAAGGCGGCGACGTGGCAGCTCGCGGCGCCCGGCATACGCACCCGCATCGCCAGTACGCAGATGGAGTACTCGCTGCTGCAGCGCGGCGTGGAGCGCGAGGTGCTGCCGGCGGCACTGGACCTGGGGGTCGGGCTGCTGCCGTCCTCCCCGCTGGGCCGGGGCGTGCTGACGGGCAAGTACCGGAACTCGACACCCGTCGACTCGCGCGGGGCGTCGGAACACATGGCTCCGTTCGTCGCGCCCTATCTCGACGACACGGCGAGCAGCATCGTCGACGCGGTGCAGACGGCCGCGGACGGGCTCGCCACGACGCCGCTCCAGGTGGCGCTCGCATGGGTCCGCGACCGGCCCGGCGTGGTCGCGCCGATCGTGGGTGCACGCAATGCACAGCAGCTCACGGCGGCATTGTCAGTGGAGACGCTTAGTCTTCCCGACGAGATCTGCCGGGCGCTGGACGACGTGTCGGCCCCGCTGCACCGCTATCCCGATCACGACTGGAGCACGCTGTGACCACGGACCCGGAAACCACGGAGACGGCCTCCCGACCGGGGGAACCGGCCGACGAGGCCGGGACCGTTGCCGGTACGGCCGAGGGGTCCCCCGACCCCGGCGCTGCGGACGGCTCCGACCCGGCCGAGGACACCGACGGCGGCGAAAGCGCGGCGGCGCCCGGTGGTGAAGAGGCGCCCGCCCGGGGGGACGGCGGCGAGCCGGCGCAGATGTCCGAGGCCGAGGCCGAGCTGGCCGCCCAGCGGGTCGAGCGGGAGCGGATCGAGCGGCGGAAGGCCGAGAAGAAGGGGCCGATCGAGGCCGGCGGGAAGCTCACCGGGACGGCCGCCGACCTGCTCGCGGCCGTGCGGGCCGTGGAGAGCGGCGAGAAGCCGAGCGCCTTCAGCGAGCCGGCACCCGCCCCGCGCAGGCCCTCCGCCCCCGAGCCCGTGCGGCGCACCCAGCCCGAGGCGCCCCCGTTGGCCGCGGCGCCCGCCGCGGAGGCTGTCTCGGCCGTGCGGGCCGTCCTGGCCGAGGGCGGCGCCCCCGACGCCCTCGCCCCCCAGGTCACCGCGGTCCTCGGTGAGGGGGCGGAGGCACGCCTGCGCACGGACCCCTGGCAGTTGCTGCGGGTCTCCGGGGTGCGGCCCGAGCACGCCGACGGGTTCGCCCGCGCCCTGCTCGGCGCGGAGTGCCGCCCGGACGACGAGCGGCGGGCCCGCGCGGTCACGGTCTGGCTGCTGGAGCAGGCGGCCCTGGCCGGACACACCACACTGGAGGTCCCGGCCCTCGAGGCCGCGCTCGCGCAGCGCTCGGTGCCGGACCCCGAAGCGGCCGTGCGGAGCACGATCGCCGAGGGCGAGGCCCTTGTCTTCCAGGACGCCCTGGAGACCGGTGCACCGGGCGGTGAGGAGGAGGACGAGGAGCGCCCGGTCCGCGTCCTGGTGGGCCTGGAGCGGTACGCGCTCGCGGAGGAGAGCCTCGCCGACGGACTGGCCCGGCTGATCAACTCCGTGCCGAAGGACAATGGCGCGGCCGAGGAGTGGGAGAGGGCGGCCCGATCGGCGCACGGCTCCGCCGCCGAGCTGATCCGCGCGGTCTCGGGTCACGGTCTGGTGCTCCACACGGGCGGGGAGGCGTCGCACGTCGAGCCGGCCACGCTGCTGGGCGCGGCATGCGCGCTCGGGATGCGCGCCTGGGCCGCCACGCACAACCCGGTCGGCCGCGATCTGTTCGCCGCGCTGCTCGCGGGCCTCGATCTGCCGGAAGCGCCGCCGGAGGGGACGCACCCTGCGCCCGTCACGGTGGGGGGCCTGCTGTCCGGTACCGAGGGCCCGGGCCGGGACGCGGACGGTGCGCTGGATCTCGATCTGCTCATCGTGCTCGACGCGCCCCAGCTGGACGTGGAGGCGGCGGCTCTGCTCACCGAGTCGCTGCCCGATGGCGCCCGGCTGGTGCTGAGCGGCGATCCGGGGGTGCTGTGGTCGGCCGGTCCCGGGCGGGTGTTCGCGGATCTGCTCGCCGCCCGTGTGTGCCCGCAGATCGCCTCACGGACCCCCGACCCCGGTCCGCTCGGCGAACTGGTCTCGGCGATCGGCGCCGGTGAGCTCCCGCAGGTCGATGCGCCCGGCAAGGAGGTCGTGATCGTGCCGGTGCGGGACGCCGGAGAGGCGGTGCACCGGACCGTGCAGCTGGTCGCGGACTCCGTGCCGCGCGCGATCGGCGTCCCGGCCGAGGAGACACAGGTGATCACGCCGGGTCATGGCGGCGCCGCGGGTACACGCGCGCTGAACGCGGCGCTCAAGGAGCGGCTCAATCCCGGTCCCGGGCGCTTCGGCGGCTTCGACCCCGGCGACCGGATCGCCTACTCCCCCGCCCCGGGGCGGACACTGCCGGGCCGGGTCGTGAAGGCCGACGCCGAGGGGCTGCACCTGGAGTGCTCGGGCACCGCCGTTGTCGTACCGAAGGAGCGGGTGGAGCAGTCCGTGCGCCTTGGATGGGCACTGACCGCGCACCAGGCGGTGGGGCTGAGATGGCGCGCGGTGGTCGTGGTGCTGCCGGGTGACGCCGCAGGGGCCCTGACCCGGCCGTGGGTGTACACGGCGTTCGGCCGGGCGAGCCGCCATCTGTCGGTCGTGCACGGGGTGGAGCAGGCGCTGCCGCGAGCCGTGGCCGAGGTCCCGGCCAAGCCCCGGACCACTCGCCTGCCCGTGCTGCTCGGACCGCAGGTCGCGGCAGTCGGCTGAGCGCGGAGTCCGGGGCCCCACGCCCTTGAGGCAGTGGGGGGAGGTGCCGAACCGGCCCCAGGCCATTCGGCACCTCCCCCGACAGGCACTCGAAGCGGGCGGCACGCCGAGGAACCCCCGGCCAAGGCCCGCGCCCTAGCGTTCGGCGTCCAGCCGCTCCAGGTCCTCGTCGTCCAGACCGGCGTCCAGTTCCGGATCGGGTCCCAGGTCGTCGTCATCCAGGTCGTCCGACTCGTCGTCGAAGACCGCGCTGACGTCGAAGCGGCAGACGACCCGCTGCGGATCGATCTGCTCGAAGGGGGCCTCCAGCCACTCGCCCGGCTCGGCCGGTTCGTCCGCGGCCGTCACCCACAGTGTGGAGTCGCCCTCCTCCAGGCCGAACTCCTTGTGCCGGGAGGCGATCTCGTCCGGTTCGAACTCCCCGAACAGGATGCCGAGCGCGCCATGGGCCGTGCCGGCCGACGACACCGGCAGGCCCTCCTCGTCGGCGGCCTCCACGCGCTGCGCCTGTGCAAGCAGCCGCTGAGGCTCCACAACCGCGTAATCCCGGCGGATCAGCACGCTCAGCGCGTTCGGCTCCTCGGGACCCGTGTACGGCGGAAGCGCATCCTCCGCACCGGGGATCTCAAAGGGTGTGACCTCGTCGTAGCGGTCGTAGAGCAGTTCGTCGTACTCCTCGGCCGCCGCGGCCAGCTCGTTGAACGCCTCGTAGACGGCCGGGTCGTCCTCACCCGTCCTGCGCTCGACCGCGGCCAGGTGGCGGTCGAGTGCGGTCTTGACCGCCTCGGCGGCGGCGCGTACCTCGGCAGCGGTGGGCTGCGCAGCATCAGACATAGTGCAGACGCTATCCGTACCGGGCCCCAGCCCGCACAATAGATGCGATGCCGGAATACGAATTTGTCGACGTGTACGTACCGCGCGGGGTCTCCCGCAAGGACGCCACACGCCTACTGACGGATCATGCCGAGTACGGACACTGGGAGTTGGACCGCTTGAGCCTGCTCCGCGACGGCAGCCGCAGGGTGCGGTTGCGCCGGCGGATCATCCGCCAGGTGCGCGCCACGTGGTGAGCGAAAGCGGCTGAAACGGAGCGGGCCCCGCCGTCGGCGGGGCCCGCGCCGTTTGAGGCGCGTTAGCTGAACACGTGGGGCGCCCCTGGCGGCTTATCCGCCGGCGCCACCGCACCCGGCGGC